>JBGPHY010000370.1:0-6232 GCA_041484625.1 Terriglobia bacterium
ATTGGACTGGTGGCTCTGCAGGATCGGAATGAAACCCTGTTCTACCGCCTCTTGGTTGAGAACTTGGATGAGTTCATGCCCATTGTTTATACGCCGACCGTGGGGCGGGCCTGCCAGAAGTTCAGCCACATTCTGCGCCGTCCTCGCGGATTGTGGATCACTCCGGATGACATCCATCGCATCCCGCAGCTATTGCGCAACGCCCGCCAGGAACAGGTCAAGCTAATTGTCGTGACCGACAACGAGCGGATCCTGGGCTTGGGTGATCAGGGTGCCGGAGGGATGGGGATCCCTATCGGGAAGCTGTCGCTCTACATCGCCGGGGCCGGAGTCCACCCGGCCAGGACTTTGCCAATCTCCCTGGATGTCGGGACGAACAACCAGGAACTGCTGGACGATCCGCTGTACGTCGGATACCGCCATCCCCGACTTCGTGGGCAGGCCTACGACGAATTCATCGAGGCGTTTGTTGAAGGCGTGCTGGAGGCTTTCCCGCAGGCCATTGTCCAGTGGGAGGACTTCAAACAGCACAACGCCATCTGTATCCTGGACCGCTATCGTCATCGCATCACCAGCTTTAACGATGACATTCAGGGAACCGGGGGAGTGGTGCTGGGAGGCATCCTTGCGGCTCAACGGATCATCCAGGCGCCCTTGTCCCAGCAGCGCTTTGTTTTCCTGGGAGCGGGTGCGGCCGGCATCGGGATTGCCCGGCTCCTGGCCGCGGCGATGAAAGGGGAAGGCGCTTCTTGTGAAGCGATTCATCGCTCAATTGTAATGCTGGACTCGCGGGGGTTGGTATTCGAAGGGAGACATGTGCTGGATGACGACAAACGGCCGCTTGCAATGAATCCCGAGGAGATGGCCAGCTACGGCTTTCCAACGGCGGACAGTTATGATCTGAAGGAGGTCATCCGCCGTGTCAAACCCAGCTTTCTGATCGGTACCAGTGGAACGCCCGGTAGTTTTGGAGAGGCCGCCATCCGGGAGATGGCCAGGCATGCCCCAGTTCCCATCATCTTCCCACTCTCCAACCCGACCTCCAGGACTGAGGCACTGCCGGAAGACTTGATTCGCTGGACCGAAGGAAGAGCAGTCGTGGCGACGGGCAGTCCATTTTCGCCGGTGACCGCTGGGGGAAGAACCCATCTCATCGGACAGGCTAATAACGTGTTCATTTTCCCTGGTGTCGGGCTGGGCGTTATCGTGAGTTCGGCTCGCGAAGTGACGGACCAAATGTTTCTGGTGGCGGCTCACGCCCTGGCCGAGGTACTGACACCCGAACAGTTGAGGCAGGGAGCCATTTATCCCAATGCCTCGGCGCTGCGCCAGGTATCCCGTCAGATTGCCTGTCGAGTGATCAGGGAAGCCCGGGACTGCGGAATTGGCAGAGCCCTCCGGGATGAGCAAATCGAGCGGGTCGTGGATGCAGCGATGTGGTATCCGGAATATGTGGAGTATGTTCCGATGTAGCCGGCTGGAATCAGGGGACCATCCATGAGAGCGAGTTGAGCTAAACCTGGTCCAGCGCCTGCCCCAGGTCCTCGATGATGTCATGCCAGTCCTCAAGACCAATGGAGAGCCGAATTCCTCCCGGTCCTATCCCCTTCGCTTTCTTTAAATCCGGCGGTAACGCGGCGTGGGTCATGGAAAACGGGTTCTCAATCAGGGTCTTGATCTGTCCCAGGCTGACGGCTAGAGTGATCGTGTAAGAGTGGTCAGCGATATAGTCGATGAATTTTTCAGCGGCCTCGTTTTCCTTTCTGCCCTCATCCTTAAGGACGAAATAAATGATGCTGCCGGGAGCGAATTTCCCGTCATAGTCGGTCATCTGCCGGTGTGCTAGTTCCGCTTGAGGAAAGTTCTCCAGCCCGGGGTAACGCACCAGGGCCACCTTGGAATGGTTTCCCAGGAATTCAGCGACCTTCTGGGCGGTCTTCTGCTGGTTGGTCATGCGAGTTGCCAGGGTGGGAAGCCCGTAGACCAGGATGGCCCAGGCACTTTTCGACGAGAGTACCCCCCCGAAGTCCTTGCGGTAGAGCATCAAATGATTGGTGAACTTCGAGGAGGTGATGACTGCTCCCCCCATGTCAGTTCCAAAACCACCAATGTTCTTGGTCAGGCTGTAGACCGCCATGTCTGCCCCCAATTGAAGTGGACGCTGACAATATGAGGTGGCAAAAGTGTTGTCAATGATGAGGAGAATCTGCCGGTCTGGGGGCCGATCCTGGTTGCGCCGGTCGAGAATGTGCCGAATGGCCTCAATGTCAATCAAGTCCAGAGTAGGGTTGACTGGTGTCTCGAAATAGACCACGCGCGTGTTCGGGTTAATGAGCGGGAGCAGGTTTTCCGGTCGGGTCAGATCGCAGAAATGCACGGGAATCCTGTAACGAGGATACCAGTTGGCCAGCAGGCTGTAAGTGCAGCCATACATGGCCTGGTGGCAAACGATCTCGTCGCCTGAGCCCACCGTCACCCCGAAGGCTGCCGAAACTGCTGCCATCCCCGTGGCGAAGGTCACGGCAACATCTCCGCCTTCGGCATAAGCCAGGTTCTCCTCCAACATTCCCCGGGTAGGTTCGTCCAGACGGTCATAAATGTAAATCGGGACCTTATGTTGCTGGCGTTTCTCGGGGGAACCGAATTCCACGAACCCCTGGGCACCACGGTGCGTGGAAGACAACCGAAAGGTGGTCGACGAGGAAATGGGCGGAATGACGTGGTGATCATAGTCCCAGTAGCGGCTCTCGTAGTTGCCGTGGATCAAATGAGTTCGCATCCGGTACTCTTCCTTCTTGCGCTGATGAGTCCTCTTTTGTTTTTGCATGGGTTCCCCTTAATGATTTTTCGAATGAAATCAGCAATTTTCCGAACAAATCTGCCTCACCGACTCCTTGAGCTCTTTCCAGCGCCGGGAAGCGGGTTCAACGAACGAAGGCTCGTCCTCCAGCCCTTTCAGATTGATCGCCACATTCTCCAGAGCCCCCTGGGCTGCGGCCAGGGCCATCCAGAGGCCCGTATTCAAATCGGACACAAGATTCGGATTGGAGATCGGACGCATTTCCAACAGAGCCAGCATCACCTCATGAGCCTGCTCGGCGGCTTCCAAGGGAACGCGGGTGGCCAGGATGAGCGCTTCCTTCAGGCTCTTTTGCCGGGTCTTGCAATCCTCATCGGTGTTCTTCGGAAGTTGCTGTGCGTGAACGACGCGTTCATAGGCCTGAGCGTCCTTATCGACCGCCTGGTTCAGTGCGGACTGGAGCCGCTCCAGACGGGCAGACAGTTCCCGTAACTTTGGATAGTGGCCTTCGTATTTCTTTCGATTCAGCGTGAATCCCAGGACCATTTTCCCCAAGGCAGCGACCAATGCCCCCGCCAGTGCAGCCACGCTGCCTCCCCCCGGGAATCCCTCGGGGCGAGCCACCGACTCGAGAAACTCCGAGATCGGCGAGGAAGCCAGATTTTTGGAGGATTCCAGGACCTGGGCGAGCCGGTTTTCAAAGATCAGTTCCGGCCGGAAATTCTCAAGCTGCAAGTAGAAATCCGCGGCCATCTCCACAGCTTTCTGTGGGACAAGACCCACGATCTCACTCCCCGCGATGGTGACCCCGTAGCGATCTGCTTCGCGTTTCACCATTTCGAATGCCCGGTGAATGGGGGTCTGTTCGAAGTCAGTCAGATTCATGGAAACCTGGGCGAGTTGGCGTGCCTTCAGGTCAACTCCCATGGCCTTTACATAACGGAGGCCACCACTGGAAAAGCGGATGGACTTGGCAATACTCCTGGCAATATCGAGGTTCGAACAATTTAAATTGATGTTGTAGGCAATGAGGAACTTTCGGGCGCCCACCGCCGTGGCCCCGGCCGATGGGTGCACTCGCGGGGTGCCGAAATCCGGCATCCGTTCAGGTGAATGCTGGATCTCCTGGCGCAAGCCTTCAAACTGTCCCTTGCGTATGTTTTCCAGATTGATCCGGTCAGGCCGGCTGGCTGCCGCCTCGTACAGGTAAACCGGGATGGAAAAGCGGTTGAAAATCTCCGCCCCGACCTCCCGGGCGATAGCCACGCATTCCTCCAAAGTCACGTTGCGAACAGGAATAAAGGGGACGACATCCATGGCACCGATCCGGGGATGGGCGCCCGAGTGCTGGTTGAGGTCAATGAGCTTGGCCGCCTGTCCCGTGGCCCTGAGTGCACCCTCGGCCACGCGTTCCTTCTCCCCCACGAAGGTAACCACAGAGCGGTTGTGATCAGAATCCATCTCCAGATCCATTACGCAAAGGCCTGGTACCGAGCGGATGGCCTCGACGATCTCGTCAATGACCTCACGCTTGCGGCCTTCACTAAAATTGGGGACGCATTCCACGATGGTTTTCATGAGTCTCGTTGGTAAACAATCGATCCTTTCTTTATGGTCATACGGCAGTGGTTAGTGCCGAACCAATAAGGTATCTGTCGGTAGTCCTCAACATCCATGATGCATATGTCAGCCTGCTTTCCGGGCTCGAGGGACCCCAGCCGGTCGGCTCGGTCCAAGGCATGGGCCCCGTTGATAGTTGCGGCCACGATGGCTTCCGCCGGGGTCATCCGCATCTGGGTGCAGGCCAAGGACAGGATCATTTGCATGTTGACCGTGGGGGAAGTGCCGGGATTGAAGTCAGTGGCCAGCGCCACCGGCACCCTGGTTTCGATCAGCGCTCGGGCCGGCGGATAACCCTTCAGTCCCAGGTGGAAGATCGATCCCGGCAACAGTGTGGCCACCGAATCCGCGCGGCTCAATGCGATGATATCTTCTTCGGCAATTTGTTCCAGGTGGTCCACAGAGACTGCCTTGAGCCGGATGCCGAGCAGGGTCGCCCCAGAACGGGAAAACTGATCTGCATGGAGTTTGAGCTTCATACGGCAACGCTGGGCCGCGAGCAGGATTTTCTCGGCTTCGTCCACTTCAAAAATGCCTGGCTCCACGAAGCAGTCACAAAACTCGGCCAAACCGCGTCGCGAGACCGCCGGAATCATCTCCTCCACCAGGAGGCGCAGATAGTCCGTTCTGTTCGACCGGTACTCCTCCGGGACTTCATGGGCCCCCAGGAACGTGGGAATCAGTTCCAAGGGCGTGCTTTCCTGCAGGCGGTTGATGGCTTCAAGCATCTTAATCTCGTTTTCCTGATTCAGTCCGTATCCGCTCTTGGCTTCCAACGTGGTGGTGCCGTGTTCCAAGAAGCTTGTCAGCCGCGGCTTTGAAGCCTCAACCAGTTGAGGCAAAGTCGCAGTGCGAACACTCCGGACGGTGCTGAGAATCCCACCGCCCATCGCCGCAATCTCGCGATAATTCTTTCCCAGGATTCGCAGTTCATAATCACGGTCCCGGGAGTGAAGAAAGACCGGGTGAGCATGGCTATCAACAAATCCAGGCATTACCACGCACCGCTCGGCTGCAATTTGTTGTACAGGTCCATCCACGCGCCCCGGGTCGAACTGATGGGCGGGTCCTACCCATGCTATGCCAGATTCTTTTATGAGGACGGCCCCATCCGCGATGATGCCCAGGTCAGCCTGTTCCTTTCCCCGCCGGGGCCGGGAACTGCCGGCCAGAGTTAGCAGTTGGGAACAGGGCGAGATCAGTAGGCTTCTAGTCATTGACTCATGCACCCATTTCGCTTAAATTGGAGAACAGTTGCCAGGGGTCCGGGTACCTCCCTAGTGTGGCAGCAATCATGCGAAGCAGTAATGAGGCAAGGTCACTCGGCGGCGCACAAATCCCTTAACGAAAGGACAAAGCCTATGCCGGTCTACGATTACAGGTGCCAAAACTGCAAAAAAAAGTTCACTCTCGCCATGACCGTGTCTGCGCATGACAAGTCCAAAATTGCTTGCCCCAAGTGCGGCAGTAAGAAGGCCGAACAGCAGTTTAGCGTCTTCTACACAGTCACCTCCAAGAAGAGCTGACTCGGCCCATCGACTCGACGCAATGCGGTACTGCGTCAGTTACGCGGGGAATTCTGGAGGGCTGAGCAAGTGACCGCCGTCACCCGGCGAATCCGCTGAGGTGGCAAAATGTGGCCCGGCCCTCCACCCGCAAGTGACCCGTTACTCAATTGGCTCGGGCGGCAAGGATTTTTTACAGACCCTCACTGCAGGATCAGCAAACGTCCGGAATGACGGCCGAGCCTGCAGCGCCAAACCACCCGCCGACCCTGGACTAAGGGCATCCCGGCAGCTTCAGAGCATGCTG
>JBGPHY010000371.1:0-6195 GCA_041484625.1 Terriglobia bacterium
TGCCGGACTATTCTGGGTACTCCCCGCCACGGGCTCACTGGAGGCCTCGCCGGTGTTTGACCAGGATAGAACGATCTACGTGGGTTGTATGGATGGAAAGCTCTATTCCTTCGAGCCAACGGCAGGTGGCAAGATATGGGAGTGGGTAGCGGAAGGGGACTTTGTGATGGGTTCACCGACAGTGGACGGAGTTGGCCGCATCTACATAGGTGACAGTGATGGGAACCTCTACGCGATTTCCCCGCTGGGCCAGGAACTCTGGAGGTTCAAGACAAGTGTCAATATTGTGTCGTCCCCAGTGATTGCGGATGACGGGACCCTCTATGTCTCCTCCACTGACGGCGTGCTCTATGCGCTTGGGAACACCGCTGGCTTTGGGCGAAGCCAGTTTCGTCAGCACCTCCGCATGCTCAAGGAGTCCGGGCGCTGAGCATATCCCCTCGGGAGAAGGTCAAGATCCCGTTTCCAGGACTGCATGACGTAGTTTGGCAAGCACCTACCGCGAGTGGCTCGCCAAGGGGCTTACCCTTCTGATTTTTTCACATCTTCTGAGTACAGCAAGAGGCTGTAGACGATGATTTGTAGTTCGACTGGTCGCCGTTCTGGCCGGCTGCTCGGCATCCTAAGGCTGTTCCCCTTGTCTCGGGACCCTGCAACTGAATCGGACGCCCGTACCTGTCCAGGCGGATTTTTACGCCCGCCAGCAACTGAACCACTGCCCGGATGATCCAGTCTGGATGCGGGGGACAACCGGAGATATTGACTGTCGGTCGATGGATTACCGCCTTGACTCCGCTAGGGTTAGGAGGGGTGGCAACAATGCTTCCCCATGAAGCGCAGTTGCCAACACACACAACTGTGGCTGCCCTGGAGGCCAGCTCTATTACCGTCTCCTGGAAGGCGACGTCCTTATTTGCGGAACTCTTGGCCAGGCCGGTATCGCCACCGAAGGCTGTAGAAATTCCACCTTCCACGATCAGAATATACCCGTCGTTGCCAGTGAATGATTCGGCTATTGTAGCTGCTGGTGGGCCCACGGCGGCCTTGAGATTTGGGTGAGACCGGAGATCGATGAAATGAATTAATCCGTCGGTAGCCGTTCTTGGTGTACTGGCGGAAATCCGGGTAAAGAAAGGGACCGAGCATTGAGTACAGGCACTCCCCTGCACCCACACCACGGAAGGCGGGGTGGGATCCGCCAGTATTTCCTCAAGCTGCACCAGTTCGGTCGATCCCAGAGCGACTGCAGATTTCCTGCACACCTCGAGGAATTCTCGGCGCGAGATGCACATGATTCCTCCTTGCTGGGTAAAAGGCTACCGGCAGAAGCAACTCTAACGGGGAAGGAGGTAGAATCCGGATAGAGACCACTTCGACTTGGGAGCCTTGAAACCTGCGTTATCATGCCCTGCCCAGTTTAGAAACCCTGGCAGGGGAAATACACAGGCAATCAGCAGCCCAATTCAGTTGGGGGCGAGACAGAAGCTGATGGAACTTGGCCGAATCGACCGACTGTTGAGATTTCTTACGCAGCGAGCGAGAAAAATCTGTTGCTTCAAAGACGAATCTAAGAACAGTTTTGGTACTATTGAGTACTTTGCAGGTTCTTTTCCGCTGTGTTGGCAGACAAGCAACTCTTTTCTCTTTGAAATCATCGTTACTACTTTAAATGGAGAAGAGCCTGAATGTCAGAGGCTCAGGGTACGGCGTCGGTCTTTTGTGGTTTTTCCGCAGGACGATTGTATCAATCGCCAAACTCGTGGTGTATCACAGGCGAAGGCTTAAGAAGCCTTCGCCCGCCCCTACCATTTTCCCCACGTAACTTACGCACTGGGGCTGAGGGCTGTTTCATCTGGGAAGGAGATACACTCTTGTGTTATCCTGAGTGATGAATCCAGCCAATGGACTTGCAGGTCGGCAGGCGAGTTTCGTCGAAGTAGGAGTGTTACAAATATGAGGGTATTGGCCAACTTAGCCTGGGGGGTGAGCTGGCTAACGGTCGTGCTGATGTCTTGCGGAGTCGCATCTCCAATCGGCGTCGACACTCGACAGCAGGGAGAGAAACCCCAACATGACCCCCTGGCCGCGTCGAACACCTTCCACTATCGCATGGCCGGCAGAGTTCGCCTCCTCCTGTTTTGGGTGAGCAAGGAGAATGTGGGAGGAGGGCAAATTACCTTTTCCGACCGAATGCTTCCAGCAGAGAACCTGAAAGCGGAAGGCATTGAAGTCCTGTTTGGTTCGAATCCCGGGCAGGTTCCCGGAGGCGTCAATCGATGGGGATACGGCCAGGAATGGGCCTATTGGCGGCTCTCCCCAAACGCTTCGGCTGCGGAACTCCAATACACGGTGTTCACCGGTTTCATGAGACACTCGGGCGAAGAAGCTCTCTCACAGGTCTATGCCTCCCGGGAACACGAACAGTCTGCCCAGCTCTTCTGGTACGATGGAATCGAAAGTACGGTTCGACCTGAGGAATCTGTCAGCGAGATCCGGCATTTTTCAGAACCCCAGGAGATCGATTACCAGCAATACGCGATGGTGGAGTCAGCCTATCGTCAGCGCCGCGATGCCGGTCCCCCCGATAAGACCGAGGCCTTCAAGAACGAGACCCGCATCTACTCAGCCCCTTATGGGTTCTTGACTGGTCTTCGGGAAGTAACTCGCCAGATCGCTCGACAATTCCAGGGAAACCCGGCGGAGTTCCTCAAAGGACGTTACTCCGCCTCTTATGCGTATAATGCCAAAACCTATGTGCTGGAGGTGACGCGGCTTAAGCACCTTCCGTCATTCTTTCTGGCGGATGTCAAGCCGGATGGAAAGGAACGGACGAACTCCAGCAGGCAGGTTTCAGACGTGGCTGAAGCGGATTTTCGTCTCAAGAATCAGACCGACGGGAGCAAACACGACTTCTCTCTCTGGTTCCCGCTTCGGGGAGACCTGCAAGGCGTTCCTCTGCGAATTCTCGACAAGCCGAGGTGGTGGCTGCAGGTGGAACTGCGGCTGGACCATCAGTGAAGATCAGGGAATCTGACTGGCGAAGCCAGTCGCTTCGGCGATCCCGTCTCGTCCCGGCTTGAGGTTGGCCACGCCGGCCACCACCCGACCTTTACGAAACACGCAAACACCGAAAAGATATTTGTCCGTACCGGTAAAGGCTTCATCACCAACCCTGGCAGGCGTGGTCTGGCCAATACGCTCCTTTAGCTTGGCTATGGTCTGAGATGCAGCTTCCGGAGTAGTCTCTGATACCAGGAAAGCCTTTCCGAAATCATACTGCCCCACATAGCCCCGCTTTAGTAGCCGCAGACCGAGTACGCTCTCCGGGACCATTCGGACTGAATCGGACACCAGGTCTTTCTTCGGGAACCACCCGATAGCTTCAGGCGGACTCGTTTGACCCTCAATACGTTTATCCAGGGCAGACACAAACGCCCGCAAAGCCGCGCTGTGGTTCTTATCGGGGCTGGCGCCAATCTCCACGTAGAACTTGTCCTTGGCGAAAGTGGCGCGTCGGGGCAGTACCTGCCCAGCCATGCCGATTTTCTCCGGTGGTTGTCTAACGTCTCGATTGGCACCGAAGATGCCATAGGCCAGTTCCGGGTCCGCCATCTCCGAGACATCAATGAGCAGGATGTCATCCCCACACTGGCAGGTAACCCCGTGCATGTTCACAAATTGGTAGACCAGGTAGCCCTCAGCATTCCCGTCCATATACTCAAAGAGGTTATCTGCATCATAGGAACGAGACGGCCCCTGCTGCTGCCAGCCGGGAACCAGGCTGCAATCAGGAGCCGGGGCCGCCGAAGCGACGGTAAATCCAGATAAAAGCACAAACACCAGGATCGCTAGCACGCAAAAACCTCCTGGGCCCGGGTGAGGCGTTCGGCTACGTTGACCCCGTGCGGACACTCAACGGAGCATGTCGGGCAGAGATTGCACCGGACTTGCTGAACCTCATTTGGCAATTCCAGAAATTGCTCCCGCCCCAAAGGAAATTGACCGTAACCCTCCGAGTAGGTGAGGAAGCGGAGGACATCCGCCACCGGCAGGCCTTTGGGACAAGCACCTGTGCATTCGCCACACATCCGGCAATAAAGCGGGCGGATAAACTCGAGCTGAGCCATGAGTGTTTTTTCATCATTCTTATTGAAGGGGGCGGTCATGGCCCGCAAGTTCTCATCGAGTTGATCCATGTCAGTGATGCTCGGAATGGTGGTGTGGACGTGAGGGTTCTTAATCACCCACTTCAACGCTGCCAGCAGGGCTCCTTCCCGTTTCAAAGTGTCATAAAGCTTCTCGCCGGGCTTGGCCTTTCGGAACCCCCCGGCCATCACCTTCATGCCCACTATACCTAAGCCCGCTTTGTCGGCGGACTCCAATAGGGCTTCTATCACAGGTTCCATGGTAAAATTGTATGAAGTGAGGAGTACGTCGATTTCGTTACAATGCCGGACCACCGCCGGGATGATTGAAGTATGGCCACCGTGGGTGCTCAACCCTGAGAAGCGGATCTTCCCCTCCTTCTTGGCAAGACGTTGGGCTTCTAACCACTCGTCGGTGATTTCCGACTCGTGGCTCTTTGCGTGCAGGTACCAAATGTCCAGATAGTCGGTGCCCAATTCTTTGAGGCTGGTGTTTAGGTTTTCGAGTGCCCCCTCTTTCTTGGTTGCTCCGCTCTTGCTGGAGAGGATGATAGACTTGCGCCGGGATTTCAAGGCACCTCCCACCATCCGTTCGTTGTTCCCCCCCTGATAGACACGAGCTGAGTCGTAGTAGTTGATACCCAGGTCGACGGCCCTCTCGATGACACTGGGGTCCGAGGTCAACATGCACCCGAAGCCTACGGTGGTTACCCTGAGCCTAGTCTTGCCAAGGGTTCGGTACTGAAGACCCGGGGGAGCGGAGGAAGAGAGTTTCATAGGATTTCCCTCCATCAAAGCCAGGCGGGAGTTGGAAGCGAACGCCGATGCCGGTAGAACCAGGCCGGCGGCTAGAAACCTGCGACGAGAAGAAATATCTTTCATAATGCCCCCTTAAGAACTTAAGCTATACCGGTTAGTTTATAAATCAAGAGGGCCCTAAAATGGAAGATAAAATGACTCGCAGGAGGTTCTTCAACCTGACTGCCGGCGCATGGGCTGGCAGCCGTCTGCTTTACTTGCAAGAGCATTCGGCACCGGCTTTTCCCTCCGTTCGACCTTTCACTGCCAAATCCGCGGTTGCAGTCATTCAGGGGGATCAAAGAAGGAAAATCGCCTATGAATCACTGGTGGTCATTGAGGACCAGATTGTTCCTCGGTTGAAACAGAAGAAGTGTGTCATCATCAAGCCCAACATCGTCTCAACGGTGAACCCACTAGCCGCAACTAACGCCGACGCCTTGCACGGCATTCTGGACTTCCTCGGGCCTCGCTTCAGAGGGCCCGTGATTATCGCCGAATCCTCAGCAGGCCACACTCAGGAGGGTTTTGACAACTTCCGCTATGCCCAAGTGGTTGCAGAACACAGGTCTCAGCAGGTCAGCCTGCTGGATCTCAACCTGGAAGGCAAGTACGAAATGCTCCCTCTTCTGAATGCCGACCTGCATGTTGTCCCCGTTCGTCTGGCAGCTCGACTCCTGGACCCAGAGGCCTACATCATCTGTTCCGCCATTCTCAAGACTCACAACACCGTGGTTGCTACCTTGTCAGTCAAGAACATGACCCTGGGAGCGCCCTTGCGCAGTGGTCCCAAGGAGACGCCCCGATGGAATGACAAGCGACATTACCACGGCGGGGTCAGGCAGACCCACTACGACATGCTGGTTACCGCCCAGAAAATGCAGCCCTTCTGGGGGGCCACCGTGATCGACGGATTTGAGGGAATGGAGGGGAATGGTCCGGCTTCGGGACTGCCGGTCCCTTCCCGGATCGCCATTGCTTCCGCTGATTATGTCGCGGCGGACCGGGTTGGACTGGAAGCCATGGGTATCGATCCTGCCTGGGTCGGTTACCTCAATTACTGTGCCCAGTGCGGCCTTGGACAGTACGACCTCTCTAAGATCGAAATCCGCGGGACTCGACTCGCCAGTGTCTCGAAGAAATACCAGCTGCACCAGGACATCGAACGCGAACTCCAGTGGATGGGTCCCATGACGGAGCTTCCGCCCAAGTTGGGATGAGAAGGAGACGCAGGGATTAGCCGAGGCCCCAA
>JBGPHY010000372.1:0-6169 GCA_041484625.1 Terriglobia bacterium
ACAGACTGATCGTGGTTATCTCGGTCGATCAGATGCGTTTCGATTATTTGACGAGATTTGGAGATTTCTACAAGGCTGGATTCCGTCAGCTGATCAACAGTGGCGCTATCTTCACCAACGCCAATTATCGCCATGCCAACACGGAGACAGGCCCGGGGCATTCAGTAATCTTGTCCGGGCGTCACCCCTCCCACTCCGGAATTCTCTCGAATCGATGGTACGATCCCCTTCTCAAGAAATCAATTAATGTGGTGGATGATCCCATTCAATCCGTGATTGGGGGAGAAGGACGCAGTGCTTCTCCGGCCAACTTTCAGGGCTTTACAGTGGGGGACATGCTGAAGCAGAAATATCCCGAATCCCATGTGCTGGGAGTGGCCCTGAAGGATCGGGCCGCTATACTCATGACAGGACGCAAAGGGGATGGGGCATTTTGGTATGAATCTCAGGGCGGTCGATTTGTCACCAGCAGCTATTACATGAAGAGTGCACCGGGTTGGTTGGAAAGCTTCAACGCTCGCCATCTTCCCGACAGTTATTCGGGCAAGACGTGGACAAAGTTGCTCAGTGACCAGAGCCTCTACGAAAAATATGCAGGAAAAGACAATGTCCCGAGCGAGGCCGATGGCAAGGACAATGTGTTCCCCCATCTCCTCTATACCAGGCCCCCACAGACCACGTTTTATGACGAGCTTCGACGGTCGCCATTCGGTGATGAATTAGTCCTGGCCGCAGCTACCGAAATACTGAAGGCCTACGATCTGGGAAAACGTGATTCACCGGACTTGTTGGCGGTGGGATTTTCTGCCACAGACTATATTGGCCACAACTTTGGGGCTGACAGCCAGGAGATCATGGACCAGATGTTGCGGCTGGACCAGACGCTTCAAAAGCTCTTCCAGGTGATAGATTCTCGCGTTAAATTGGCGCGTACGCTGATCGTTTTGACAGCCGATCACGGTTCTATGCCCTTGGTGGAGTCTCTTAAAGCCAAGGGAATTGACGCCCGCAGAGTCCACCCGAAGGAGTTGATGGATCCGGTTCAGAATGCTCTCAAGGCGCGATACCCCGGAGCGAATGATCTAATTGCCTCGGCGGATGTTCCGGATTTCTACCTGAACGAGGCCGCCCTGAAAAAGCGCGGCATCAAGCGCGAAGACGTCGAATCGACCATTGGCTCTGCACTTCTGCAGACTGGGATTGTGGAAGCGGTCTATACACATAGTCAGTTGATTTACAGCCCTGGCGGCAGCGACCCGTATTGGAGCTTGATCCGGAACTCTTTCTTTCAGCCCCGCAGCCCGGATGTGATCGGCCGCCTCAAGAAATATGTCTATCTTGGCGTTTATCCGGGTGGTACTGGGCACGGCTCCCCCTACGACTATGATACTCACGTGCCCATCGTTTTCATGGGACCCGGGATCAAAGGTGGGAGTTACGCGGACCCCTGTGGACCGGAGGATATCGCGCCGACGCTGGCGAAACTGTTGGGGCTGGATTATCCCAAGGAAGAGGATTCGCGGCTCTTGCTGGAAATGCTCGATCAGAAAGGAAACTAGCGCTTGTACGGATTGACACCGGAGGAAGTCCGGGTTCTGAGAAGGCTCAATTCTCCCGAAAAGATCCAGCGATTCATCGATTTCGAGCTGGCCTACAACAAGGAGAAGGACGGAGAAACCTGCCGCTCTCCCCGTCGAGTGTTGAGAGACCGGACCGGCCATTGTTTTGAAGGGGCCCTACTGGCTGCTGCCGCCTTAAGGGTCAATGGGTATCCTCCGCTGGTAGTGGATTTGGAGGCCGTCCGGGATGACGACCACATTGTGGCTGTCTTTAAACTGCGTGGTCATTGGGGTGCCATTGGCAAGTCCAATTACGCGGGACTACGCTTTCGAGAGCCGGTTTACCGCACTGTCCGCGAACTCGTGCTCTCCTACTTTGAGCACTACTATAATCTTGACGCCGAGAAGACCCTTCGCCGTTATTCCCGCCCCATCAACCTGGCTCGCTTTGACAGGATCCATTGGATGACAGCAGAGGAGGATCTCTGGGCGATCAATGACTATCTTCTGACGATTAGACATTACCCGGTTCTGCGACCCTCGATGGAGCGACATCTCAGTCGCGTCGACAGGCGTCTCTATGAAGCAGGCAAGACCGGCATGGTGCATAAGTAAGCATGGGCTTCCTCGAGAGACCACCGGTATGCGGCCGGCACGTCCAAGGTATTGTTGCCATTCAGTTCCCTGTTTCACACTCGCTCCGATTGCCATTGAGACCCCAGGCCCATCAATTGACTTCCCGTTCGAAGGAATCCGATAGGACATCGCGAGACACTGAGACCGATTCGCTGTCTCTTCTGGATCTGCTCGTATTTCCTCGCCCACCTTCAACGTCGCTCCCTGGCATACCAGTCCGTGATGATCCTGGCTGCTGGTTTACCGCGTGGCATATAGCTGGGATCGGAGTGGCCGCCTCCGCTGCCGTGGCTGTACCACTTCCACCAAGGCCTCCATTGCTGTTTCCTGGGCTTCCAGGCTCACTGCAGATCCCTGCTCTTCTTGCCACGGGCCTACGGTTGAACTGGAGATGGCTGGAAAACCTACCTCTGTGATAACAACACACCGACCTGTTCTGTCAGAAACTTTTTGAATCCGCTGGACGACAGACCGAGCCCCGGCTTGCAACTCCTCAAAAGAGGCGTCCGGCCGATTGGCCAAGGGATAGTAGGCGTTAACTCCGAGCACATCCAGGGTATCGGCAAAACGGAGTTTCTCGTACTCCTCACCCCAGTTGGCGCAATAGGTCACGACTCCGGGATACAACCTCCGCACATCCACTGCTAGCCTTCGCCAGTCGGACTCGTGGCTGGGATCCAGCGTCAGACGCCCCAGCTCGTTGCCCAAGGCAAACATGCCGGCACCGATTTCAGCGGCAAGCCGAGCCTGGTGGAGAATGTACCTGCGGTAACTCGAAAACCAGGTCTGCCACCTGCGGGAATCCGTAATCTCCAGGTCCACAGTAGAAGCCTTCCGTGTCCAGACGTGGGGTTTCATGAAGACCTCCATCCCCCGCAAATGAACTTCATAGGCTGCCTTCCGCAGGCTGTCATCGCTTTCCCAGGAGTTCCGGGGTTCAAAGGTCAGACGTTCAGCTCCCTCTCTCACTGAAGAAAAGGCAAAGGGCATGAGCGAAATCCATCTCACACCCATCGCCTTCAGTTGATCGAGGGACGCACGTGCGGCTTCGGATAGGTACCCGGTTTGAGCACCCCCTTCGGCCGAGAACGACATCCCCTTTTGGAACGGGAGGGGCACGCTCACTCGAGACATAGGTTTGTGATCGAGAATGTCCCCATATTGCCCCAACAGTTGATCTCCTCATTCTCACCATTCACGCCAGTCCCAGTCAGTTGGGAAATCCGCTCCGCCATGCCTGATTCCAGAATGGAGTTGCAGACGGGGTTCTGTACCATTTGCAGCAGAAATCGGACAAGAGTCGCCGGTTCCAGGCGCTGAAAAGGTGAGACAAAAGCCCAATCGATTTCCTTATCGTCGGGATTGAAGTTAATGACTTCCCCATTGCCCAGACAAGCCTGCTTTTCCTCCGGGCTGGGAAACAGACGAATGCGCATATGCGGAAGCGGGTTTTTCAGCCTCAACAGATTGGCTGCCTTGAGTGTGATCTGATCGGCTTCCCGGGCGAGGGCCAGACAGGCGAGTGCCAGGAATTGTTTCAACCAATGAGGACAAGGAAATGCCCACAAGAACGGGGCAGGTTCATCTCTCTCCCATAAGAGGGCTCTGATTAAATGTCTTCCTGCTGAAATCAATGAGAACAGACCTACCTGGAGCGCCAGAATTCGGACCGACCCGGTTTTGAGGTGAGCACCGGCCAGCAAGGAGATCCAGGCTCCCAGAAGACCGAGGAGCAATGGAAGGAATGCAAAGACTGCCTGCCAGGGGTCTTTCAGCATCAGGATGCGGGTTTCGATGGTCAGTCCCCAATACGTCATCCTCCAACCATCGATGTGTGCCCCAAGGCCGGAGCGGCAAGTCCATGGAGGAGGAACTCACGGAGCAGTTGCTCCAGACGAAAGCCCACGAAACAAAGCAACCAGGCGGTGGGGAGTGTCGGCCACGCTGGTAGCCTGCAATAAATGAAGGCCTGTTTCATCATGTTGGGAGTATCGAATTCACTGCCCTTAGGCTACCATCCGGAGGATTCGTTTGTCAGCCGGTGAATGGCTGCTTCTTTGTCGGGTCGCAGAACAGCCTCGGACCCGCATTCACCGACGGCCACTGCGTTTGTCTGCATTCTAAGCAATTCCTACAGGTTGCAATCAGGTTTCGGCGCCGCTATAATCAATTCATTCATATAGATCCGGAAAGGCCATCCCTTGAATTGCGCTATAGATTACCAGGACAAGTATTTCGCGGTTTTGGAACGAGTCTCAAAGCCAGGCCGCTATGTGGGCGGCGAACCCAACATGATCCGGAAGGATATCGAGAAGATTCAAATCCGCTTCGCATTGGCGTTTCCCGAGATTTACGAAATCGGGATGTCGCACAACGGAATACGCATTCTCTATCACCTGCTGAACGCTATGGAAGATGTTTATGCCGAGCGGACCTTTGCCCCCTGGGTGGACATGGCCGAAGTGATGAAAGCCTCGGGAATACCGCTATTAAGTCTCGAAACTAAAACCCCACTCAGGAGTTTTGACTTGGTCGGGTTTTCACTGCAGTCGGAACTTACTTACATCAATATACCTTACATGCTGGACCTGGCCGGAATCCCGCTGGTTGCCGCGGATCGCGTCAAAGGCGACCCTCTGATTTGCGCTGGAGGGCCCTGCACAGCCAATCCCGAACCGCTGGCCCGATTCATCGATTTCTTCGTTATTGGTGACGGAGAAGAAGTGGTCAAGGAGATAATTGACCTCTATCGCGATGCCAAGAAATCGGGCACTCCGCGCCTGCATGTTTTGGAAGCTCTGGCACAAATCGCAGGAGTATACGTTCCTCTGATTCACCGGCCGGAACTGCCCTGGCAGCGTGAATCCCGGCCGGGCAAGCCCCGGATTCTGGTCAAAAGACGTTGGGTGGAAGCTCTATCGCCGGATTTCTATTCCACCCGGCCGATTGTCCCGATTATTGATGCGATACAGGACCGCATTAGTGTGGAAGTGATGCGGGGCTGTACGCAGGGTTGCCGGTTCTGCCAGGCGGGCTACTGGTACCGCCCTACGCGGGAAATGGAAGTCGGCGATGTTATGCGGATAGCGACCGAGTCCCTTCGCAACACGGGAAAAAGAGAAATCGGACTTTTGTCCCTCTCCACAGCCGACTACAGCCAGGTGGAACGACTCACCAAGGAAATGGCCAAGTCCTTTTCGAAGGACAGGGTCTCCATTTCTCTGCCTTCATTGCGAGCCGACGCATTTTCTGTTTCACTGGCTGAAAACGTGAGTGAAGTGAAAAAAAACGGGTTTACCTTCGCACCGGAAGCCGGAAGCGTTCGCCTCCGCAAATTCATCAACAAGAACATCAGCAACGAGGATCTATTCCGCGCCATTGAAACCGCTTATCGGCAGGGATGGAACCTGGTCAAGCTCTATTTCATGATCGGTTTGCCCACGGAGACTGATGCCGACATTCAGGAGTTGGTGGAGCTCATTCGCGAAGTGGGGAAGATCGGCCGGCGAATGAAAGGCGGCAAGAATGTGAACGCCAGCATCGGAACTTTTGTGCCCAAATCCTTTACTCCCTTCCAGTGGAACCGGTTTGAAGACCTTCAGGTCATTAGTTCTCGTCTCGCATACCTGAAATCAGCGGTGCGATTTCCCTGGTCGCGGCTCAAATGGCACAATCCTGAAGAAGGTTTCATTGAAGGTGTCTTGTCACGAGGCGACCGAAGAGTCGGAGAGGTCATTGAGAGGGCTTATCGCTTGGGCTGTCGGTTCGACGGGTGGAGTGAACAATTCCAGTGGGATCTCTGGATGAAAGCCTTCGAAGAGACCGGCATGGACCCTCACTTCTATAACCGAGAGATTCCTCTCCAGCAGGTTCTTCCCTGGGATTTTATTGATATCGGGGTATCCAAGAAATTCCTGTTAAAGGAACGCGAGCGGTCTTACCATCAGATTCAAACTTACGACTGCAAGTGGGGA
>JBGPHY010000373.1:0-6168 GCA_041484625.1 Terriglobia bacterium
CAGTGGGTGGCGGGTCGCGCTGGACTGTCGACAACTCGCCTGTTTACGAAGCTTTCCAAAAGTACCCGGACACTCACCGGGTGGGTTGGGACGGCTGGTGTGGTCATCTGATCCGGGACCTGGACTCAATGGGCGGGAAAAAGGAAAACACCGTTATCTGCCTGGAGAGCCCGCATATCCGGGAGGCAATAGAACGTTATATCGAGCGGGAAGTCCACCAATGGCTGAAGAACCCGGACCTGCTGTACAACATCATGGCTTATGAACTCCAATATATCTGTTATTGCGAGCGTTCCCAACAGATGTTCCGCGCCTGGCTTGAGAAGAAACATGGGAGTGTAGAGCGGCTGAATGAGGCCTGGGCAACCCACTACGAGAATTTCAAGGAAATTGTGGCTCCGCCCACGAAAAACGCGCGGCCGTTGCCCGGGACCAATCGCGCTCAGTGGTATGATTGGGCCTCGTTTAATCAGGACCGGTTCAGTGATTATCTGGTTTGGGTGAAGAGCGTCATCCGCCGCTTTGACACGGTGACGCCTTTGGCTGCCGGGGGCAGTTTCAGCATGCTCTATGGCGGCAATGGCACTTCCGGTATCGACGAGGAGCAGATCATCAACCGAGTGGACGACGTCATCATCCACGAAGGTAGCGGTTCGACTTTGGGCATGGATCTCCAGATGGCGCTTTCCGAAAAGCCCAAGCCGCTGTGCGATCCCGAAATGAACCTGGGAGAGGTTCGTTACCTGCTGCCTCATATGCTGCATGGGAAGTCGGTTATTCAACTCTGGCATTGGCCCGATCAGCCCCCCAACGAGTATCCTCATCTGATCAACGATTCCCCGGGCCATGGCTGGAGTTTCCCTCTTTCAGATGTGGCTGCGCTGTTCCGTGCAGTGTTGGATGGAAGAAGACTTTCTAAAGAGATCGCCGCCTTTTCTGCTGCCCCCGCTCAAGTAGCGATCCTCTACTCCAGGACTTCGATGCTACAGGTTCCTCCTGAGATGTTGACCTGGCATACCACCCCGTACTTGCGCGAGTTGGAAAATACTTACGAAGCCAGCCGGTTCCTGGATACTCGGCCGACTTTTGTAACCGAAAAGCAAATCTTGGAAGGAAAGCTGTCGAAATTCAAGGTCTTGCTTGTACCGGCGGTCTCCCATATGCGGGCGGAGGTTGTGGAATCCATAGACCAATACCTCGAACACGGCGGGACGTTAGTGATGCTCCCTTCTTCTTTCCTGAGCGACGAATACAACCGCCCGGCAGACTACCTAAGGCGGATCGGAGTGCAGGTTCGGCGCATCGAGCAAGTCACAGCCGACCGGACGGGGGAACTGGAGCAGGCCTACGATCAGAGTTTCCACGAACGGGTCATCTACCGTTCCCCGCAGGTGACAGGCCTTGTCGTCCCGCCTACTTCTCTTTTTGCCAGAGGAAAACACGAATTGCAGGCCGAAGGGACTCGTCAGGAGATCTCCGTTTCGGCAGCTCATGAGGTGCTGGCCGCCTTCCCGAATGATCAACCGGCTCTGGTTTCCTTAACTCGAGGACAGGGACACATTTATTACGCTGCCACGAGTTTTTCTCGACGGAGTCTGAACCTCTTGTTGGATCGCATCTTCGATGCAGCCGGAGTAAGCCGCCCCGTTCGCGTTCGAGGCGAGCACGGAGAGTCTCTTTGGAATGTGGAAGCCCGATTTGTGTCGGGCGGTGACGGGAAATTGCTGTATGTCGTCAATTTCAATCAGCAACCTGTTCAGGTGAGAATTGAAATGAATGGCCAACCAATACACAACCTTTATGAACTAAGATCGCAGACAAGATTGACTGAGGACCGGGTTGACATTGCGGCGGGTGAAACCGTGATCTTTAAACTTTAATTTAAGGGTCCCCATGTTATTAAGAAGAGATTTTATCAGGGCTGGAGCAGCGGCGGCCATGATTGGCGGGCTTGGGGCCGGCAGGGTCAAGGCGGATGTTCCCGATCACCTCTGGGCCGGATATGATTTCGGCCCCTGCCCGCGGGTTCAAGACCGACTGAACCAGGGGCCTTTCGGCATCGACCAAAGTGAGATCTGGGCTACTATTGGCAGTACCTCACAGTCTGAAAAACGTATCAAGAACTTCGGACTGGGCCTGGTGGGCTATACCTGGGAGGAGAACGGACCGTCATTAGCAGCCAGGCGGGGGGAGGAAACCCTGGAACGGCACGTGGAAAAGCTGGCCCGTCTGCCTTTTGTAGATATCCTCTATATCCGCTGCGATTGGCGCGACGTGCAGAATAGGGGCGGGCGGCTCGATCTCAGCCCGATCTGGCAGCTTACTCTCGATGCGGCTAAAACTTATGGACTCAGAGTCGGGTTCCGGATCCAGCTCTCCAGCCCGAATTTCCAGCCCAAACAGGTTGCTCTCCCGGATTTCCTAAAATCGAAGATTCCACTGGTCAAGATCGGCAGGCTTGCGACCCGCAATGTCGACATGGTCGAGCCGCAGTACCACCATCCGGAATTCATGAAAGCCTTCCGTGAACTGAACGAGCTCCTGGCTGATCGATTCGACAACGACCCTCTGATTGAGTTTATGGACCTGATGATGTACGGGTACTGGGGAGAGGGCCACACTGGCGACTTGCCCAGCCCGTTTCCAGATTACCCCACAGCGGAAAGGACTTTCGTAGAGGTCACCCGGGTGCAGCTCGAAGCCTGGAAGAAGACGCCTCTGGCGGTCAATACACAACCTGATGCAAGCCGGGTAGGCAACCGTGAAGTATTGGACATGGCCGTGCGGGCAGGCTGCTGGTTGCGCTCGGACAGCATCATCCACGATGAACCGATCCAGATCGAGGAACTGGCCAACCGTCCGCCCTGGCTGGCTGTAATCATGGAGCAAGGCTGGCGGCGGGACTACGATGTGGAAAAAATCCCGTTGGACAGCTCGGGAGTAAATGCCAAAGACAAATCCATGCTCCACGTTCTGGACCTGGGAGCTAATTACTGGTCTCTCTGGACCGAAGCCGACAATCTGGCCCGTTATTATGAACACTACCCCAAAGCCTTGACCATCCTCCAGCAGCGCATGGGCTACCGGGTGCGCCCCTCCTGGATCTGGCAGCGCGAACGCTACGACCGCCCGGAGCTGATTGTCGTATTCACCAATGACGGTGTCTCGGGCATGCCTGGTGTCCTGCGAGTGACCGTGGAAAACCTGGATGGGTCTTTCAGGATGTCCGGCTGTCTGGACGCAGGCCAGCCTTATGCCGGAAAACTTCGCCAGGCCGGTTTTCTTCTGCCCCGCGAACTATTCGGTCAGAAAATCAAAATCCGCGGGGACCTTGAAACCAACAGAGTCTCCCGTCCGCTGGAATGGGCCTGTGCCCAGGAGCTCAATCCTGACAAATCGTTCACTGTGCAGTTGAAGGAGAAGGGAAAACTGGTCTGGGGCGAGGTGTTTTGACGGGAGGAATATCTGCGGCAGAATCCGCCAGGCCAGGTTGACAGGTGTGGCAGTCGAGGAAGAGGCCAAACTGTTGCCATAGAACAGCCGCAACAGGGCACTGCCCTCCATGAAAATCGGTACTTTCAGGGGAGTTGAAATGATTCATTGGCTTGGCTGGCTTTTTCTTCTGTCTCTGGCGCCCATGAGTTCCTTCCTAAGCGCGCCGGATGCCGTTCCACCCAACGTCTTGGGCGATGAATCTGCAGCAGGTTATGCGGGAATTCGATTTTCTTTGGACCCAGCATGGCAGAGCGATGATCCGGAACAACGGAGAGCTTACGGCCTGAGGATTGAATCGCCCTGGAAGGATGGCGGGTTTCTTTTCTTCAATTTCCCCGAACATCTGGAATACAACCCTGAGGGCGCTACCATCCTGCGGCATTACGATAAGCCGTCAGCTCCTTGGATTATGTCACCTGATGTACACCAGGCCTGTTATCGTGTGGAGAGCAAAGCGGCTGCCGGTGTGATTGTTGAGGCGTTTGCCCGCGTCGCTTCCGCTGACTTTTGTCCTCCCCACTGTGTGGGCGTTTCTCTGGCCATGCGCATATTCAACGGAGGGAAGATCACTCTGCCGGTAATTCGACCGCTGCTCTGCCTGCAGTATGGAAAACTGAAAGGTTTTCCTTCTGACCGAGACCACTTTCGACACAGCTTCATCGTGGTGGGAGGCCAATTAGTGGCACTCGCCGAGCTGCCCACTCAGGATCCGAAAACTCAATTCAAGGGATGCGTGGTCAAGGGTTGCCCCCAGCATGACACCCGGGCCGAACGGCAAGGAGGACTCATTGAAAAGGGCATGGATCTCGCACTGTCGGTGGTCACGTCGCTCGATGAGCGGAGAAAAATCGTTTTGTGGTGGGCACCGGGCAAGAGCATGATCGCCAACGCCCGGATTCCCTGCATTCATGCCGATCCCTATTTCGGAACCCTCAAGCCTGGTGAAACCGCCTACGCCGAAGGCTTGCTGTTGTTCACTGAGACCGACCTGGAGCCAGTGATTCGAGACCTCACGGCTAGAAATCAGAGGAGAGAAGTCTTTCTGCAGGCAACATTGGATCATCGGTGACTGCCGTTGCACCGCCCCTTTCCTGCAGACTTTGACCATGAAGCTTCCTGCACACTCCTTGGCATAGCCCAGCGACGCAGCGCCGCCATAGGCTGCCGGTCTCTCCCGCCTGGTCGCCGGAGCAAGGCCCTCGATCCGGCCCCGGCCCTTTTCTGTTATGGCTCCTTTGCGCCGACTGGCAAACTGCCGAGCGAGTTGTGACGCAGAATTCACATTACCTTTTTCCCACTTGCTACTGCTTTATGCTTTAATATTCCCGTCGCCTCCTGGAGGCTTCGCGTATTTGACCGAACCGAGGAAGAGACAGGGAAGGATTTTACGCATTATGGACATGCCTCCCAACAACAGGGAATTCACGCGAGTTCCTGCGAAAGTGAAAGTGGAAATCGCTACCCGGGAAGGGGTCTTCTTTACCGAACATACGCGAAACATCAGTATGAATGGGCTCTACGTGGAATGTGAGTACCGTTTGCCGTTTGGCACGGAGTGTCGGCTGCGAGTGTTTCTGGGGGAAGACCGAAATGCTGCCTGCATCGGGATGCTGGGGCAAGTGAGCCGCGTTGACGATGCCGGGATGGCCGTTGAGTTCAAGCAGATCGAAGTGGAGGGGTTCGAGCACCTGCGTAACTTGGTCTTGATGAACACAACTCAAGTTCAACAGGTCGAAGAGGAGTTTCGCAGCCACGTTGGAATCCGAAAACCTCAGTAGGCAGATGCGGATAGCCCTACCCGATCAGGGACCTCACATTCGCTATATGAAAAAAGCCCTGGTGCAGGCTTGGCGGGCTTTTGATCGGGACGAGGTCCCGGTAAGGGCCGTTGTGGTTCACCGGAGGCAGATCGTCGGTCGGGGCTTTAACCAGCCGATCCGCCAGCACGACCCAAGCGCCCATGCGGAGATTCTGGCCCTGCGCCACGCGGCCCGGAGATTGGGGAATTACCGGTTGACTTCGGCTGCGCTTTATTGCACGCTGGAACCTTGTGCCATGTGTGCGGCAGCGCTGGTTCACGCCCGCGTTGGGATGCTGGTTTACGGGGCTCGTGATTCTAAAGCTGGCGCCGTAGATTCGCACTTGCAGCTTCTCGAGTCCCGCTTTTTGAATCATCGGGTTGAGGTCATCGCGGGAATCCTGGAGGATGACTGTAGCAAGTTGTTGAAAGAGTTCTTTCGATTGAAAAGGATCAAGTCGTAGACCCTGCTGGCTCTCTGCCGACCCGGCTTGCCGATTCGGCATTGCTGTTTTTCGGAGAGGTACCGAAGTGGTCGCAACGGGGCCGCCTCGAAAGCGGTTTGGGGGCTAATCACTCCCACGCGGGTTCGAATCCCGCCCTCTCCGCCATCCTTTACCAACGGCGTGCGACAATCTGGGAGAATGGTGGTTGGACTCCGTTCGACCGTTTCATGGGCAGGTCTAGCGAGGCTTGATCACTCTCTCGGCGAGAGCGCGTTGATCCAATGCTTGGCGCAGAATTACTTTGAAAACGGCTTGAAGGCTTACATTCAAGCTTTCCGCGCACCGCATCTAATTCTTTGGCCATTTCTTTAGGCAGATCGAGATTCCTCTTCTTGATCCTGTGAACCATCCGCCCCTTCCAGACTACCG
>JBGPHY010000374.1:0-6162 GCA_041484625.1 Terriglobia bacterium
CTCCCAAGGAGAAGACACTGAGGGACGTTTACGACTGCGCCTTGACCTGACGGCCTGCTATCCTTTAGAAGTTGGAGCCAGTAAAGTCCAGCGTACCGTCTGGATGTACCAGAATCAGCTGGTTGTATTGGCCGATCAAATCGAAGGCCCCAGGATTGAGACTATCTCGTATTCGTGGCATGGGCATCCGGAATCCGCCTGGCGTTTGGAAAACAACTGGGCAATGCTGCACCAGGAGCCGGCCTCTGCTTTATGGTTCACCAGCCCTACATTCTCCATTTCAGGAGCCAACGTGAACCGTCTGCCTGGATCCCGCGGACAATTGACCCTGACAGCCAAAGGGAAAAATACTCCAGTGATCTGGTGGATCTTCAGTCACGGCGGCTCACCCCCTGCGTTTGATCGGAATGTCGATGGTAAGGCAATCCAAGTGATGGGCCAACGGTTCAGCGTCGACTGAATCAAAATCGACAGTTTCAAATCAAGAGACTTCGGAGTCAGGTGGATTTTCGATCAAGATCCCACACATCCCGCAGAAGGTGTGGCCAGCCTGGTTGTCGAGGTTGATGTGTTCAGGAACCGTCCCTCCCTTTGGTCCCTACTTCATTAGCTTCAAAGTAATCCTTCTCGACGTGTCCGGTCATGCTGTTGGCGTCCATCTGGATGGAGCCGGCCCCTGCGGTTTTATAGATCCCGTAACGTTGTGTGCGTTCCGTTCCGGAGCGGCTTTCGGCAATCCGGTTTCCCGCAATCAGCAAATCACCGGCATAAGGCTCAATGTAGAACCCGTATCCGCGTTTTGAATCGCCATTGTCCAAGACCTCGTTGTTCCTGAAGGTGTTGCGGTGGCCGCTGTTCTTCAGGGTTTCCTGCCGGAAATAGACGCCGCAAAAACCATTTCGAGAGACTTTGTTGTCCTGGAACAGATTGTCGGTGTCCTTGTGTCCAATGGAGATTCCGTACATCCCGTTGTGCTCGATGACATTGTTCGAAATCTGTCCGTGTCTCGCCCGCCAGCACAGGAATAACCCAACCTGGCCGTTGTCGTGGAGGCGGCAGTCCTTGATGGTGGGGCGATCGCTTCCGGTTCCGGGGTGGACTCCAAAACCGGCGTGTCCGTACGATTCGCAGTTCAATACCTGAACGTTGTCAGTGATCTGGAATGATATTCCGTCGCCGTTGTAGTTCCTGGCCACGCAGTTGCGGACAATGGCGTCACGTGAAATATAGAGATAAATCGCTCCACCCCGGCATCCGTCGAGATAAGCGTTTTCATCTTTGTTTCCGTCCACCACCAGGTTTTCGAAAACCACCTTCTCAGTCTGGATAGCGCAGAGAATGGGAAAGGTATTTCGAACCCGGGCGTGCAGCTTCTCGGCATCGTAATCTCTCAAGGTCATGGGGTTGATACGCAGGACGTTGCCTTCCACGGCCTTGACGGCAGTGACACTAACATCCCATCCGCTCTTAAGGGTATCGTCCATCACGCTGATTCCCATGCCCGGTTGGAATTTCCTGGGGTCGACTACGCTGAGCTGGCTCTCCCCGTAATCACCATCTTGTGCCAAAGGGCTCTCGACGCCGGTGCTCTTTTTAAGAATGGTTTGGCCGGCAACGCCGCGGACGGTAACGCCGGACGGGACAAACAGACTGTTGTTCATCTGGTAGGTGCCAGGTCTGATCTCCAGTGTATCGCCGGGACGCAGCATGTCCACTGCTTTCTGAAGGGCCTCATTGTCGGAGCCAACCACGTCAGCTACGCCTGACTGTGCCACAGTAATGGTTCGTGGGATTACCGATGATGGCGGAGAATCCGGAGACTTCCGGCAAGCTGTGCCTAATGAAAGGCAAAATGAGACAAGAACGAAGCACTTCAGTAGCCTGAGGCGTTTCATGAATCCTCCTTGGTTTTGTTGAGGGCCAGCAAGATTCCCCTCTGGGGCTGACTTCGGATAGATTCTACAGTCTTCGCATCATTTTGGGGGGTAATAAATGAAGTCCTAGTGAGTAATCTCGGAGCGCATGCTATGAGACCCCTGTCAATAACCTTCTGTAAGGTTCGACATGCCTATAGCCTTGTCGGGCTCTCTTGTATTAGTATTCATTTGCGAAGGCGCTGTTGTCGCCATATCCTCAATCAGTCTCCCGCCTTCAAGATCATGAACCATCCTTCCTATTCTGACAACCAATTCATGCCGACATCCCCCAGAAGCCTCTCCCGGATTCGTTCCGTAGTGGACTACCTCTTCTGCCTGCTGTACGGATTGATTGGACTGGAGATTGTGCTGGATCTGGCCGGAGCGAGGGATTCCAGCGGGTTCAAGCAGTTTCTCAACACGATCACCCAGCCCTTTCTGAGTCCCTTTGCAGGCCTCTTTACTGACCCATTATTCCGTGACCGCTATCGGCTCCGGGTGTCCTATATGGTGGGGATGCTTATATACAGCCTGCTGCATCTCGCCGTTTACGGATTGGTCCATCTTTTCGATAAGAACCGAAAAGTCGTTTACTGATAACGCAATAGAAAAGGAGTCACCCTATGTGTCCGACCCGCAGAGCCTTCCTGAAAACCTCGGCAGCAAGTCTTGCTGCTGCTCCCATGTTCATCCCTCGATCCGCCTGGGGGGCCAATGACCGTCCCGCTTTTGGGGCAATTGGGACCGGCGGCAGGGGCCGCTGGCTTCACGGTGTTTTCCAGAAATTGGAAGCCCAATGCGTGGCGGTTTGTGATGTGTACGAGCCCAACCTTGAAGCTGCGAAGAAGCAGTCGCCCGCCGATGTAAAAAGCTATGTGGACTACAAAGAATTGCTGGCCCAGGCTGGCATTGATTTCGTGGTAATTGCCACACCGGATCATCATCACTGCCCGAACCTTTTGGATTCCTTGGCTGCAGGGAAAGACGTCTACCTCGAGAAACCGCTGTCCCTGAACCTGGATGAGAGTGCCCGCATGATGGCAGCGGTGCAAAAGTCGAAGCAGATCGTTCAGATCGGCATGCATCGCCGCAGCATGCCTTTCGTGATGCGGGCTGCCAGGCTGGTGGAGGAGGGGATTCTGGGGAAGATCACCATGGCCAAGGCAATGTGGAACTGGCACTTTGATTTGCCACTGGATAATTCCCCACTGCCCGGAAAGGTCGATTGGGAACGCTTCCAGGGGTCTGCCCGACGCCGGCCACTCGAGCCCATGCGGGTCCGCTGGTGGCGCGCATTTTATGACTACTCGGGTGGCAACATGACGGACCAGGGAACACACTTGATGGACGTGATCCAGTGGATGAGTCGTTCTGGACCTCCGAAATCTGCTGTGGCACAGGGGTATGTCAGCGGAGCGCCGGGTGCCGAGGTTCCGAATGTCTTCAACGCCACTTTCGACTACGGAGACTTCATCGCCTCCTGGGCGTTAAATTACCGGACGGTTTATGATTTCGATTGGTCGATCCAGATTATCGGCGAAAAGGGTGCGATGGTGCTCGACCGGACGGGAGCTCGGGTTTTCAGTGACCCGGGCTCAGGCGGGGCTCCGTGGTCGTTGAAAACCGCCGGCGAACTGATCTATCAGGAAAGGGATCGCGACAGCGGTGAAGCTCACCCGCAGAATTTCCTCGACTGCATCAAGTCTCGCAAGACTCCGAACTGCACGGTAGAGATTGCCGCTGCGGCCGTGACTGGCCCTCACCTGGCCAACATTGCATTAAGGGAAGATCGGAAGGTCAAGCTGGGTAAAGACGGGAGAGCGTTCTGATTTCGAGGTGAGAGCCTCATTCGCCTGCGTCGACAGCTGAGAGGGAGTCCAACAAGTAGTGTTTCTGAGGCTGTCGCTTTGTTTTGGAGGGTAGAGGGCTGCGCTCCTTCGCGACCCCAAGGCACCGACGGAGCAGTGCCCTCCAGTTGCGACGATTCCCGATGATTTTTTAGAGTCCCCTCTGCTCCCCAGAGCCTGAATTTATTGCTGTTTCTGCTTGGAGTCTTTTAGGAAGGTAACGTCCTACAACGCAACCTTGGGCGGACGCTTTCTGGTTCGCACAGGTCCCGGAGGGACCAGGGAAAGTAGCCAGGGACCGGCGGCGAGCGGCAGCGAGCCGCAGAGTCTCTGGTCAATATTTCCTATGCGTTGAATCATGCGCCCTGGCAAGGGCGCGGGAGGGCTTCTGGATCCTCAGAAACTAGGTGCAGTCGAGGAAAGACATTTTTTCGAGGCTGCCTTCCTATACCGGAATTGAGGCTTTGTAGAGGGCAGCCCGTTCGGATGTGGCTTCAATCCGGTAGTCGAGGCCAGAGGGCGCGAGCAACACACTGCCGCGTGCCAGCTCCAGACTCCGGTCCTGTGCGTTCAACCGGACACTCCCCTCCAGGATTATCATCGTATCGGCGCTGTGCACCAGTGCGCTCTGAAAGGACTGGTGTGCGTTCAAAGAAATGGAACTGAGTTCAAACTCATGGGCAGAGGTTCGGTAGACACGCTCAGTGGCAGAAACGTTTTGACTCGCCAATTTCTCCGGTTTCCCGCCTTCGAACCTCAGAATCCGTAACAACTCCCCGACGTCCACATGTTTGGGAGTAAGCCCGCCTCTCAACACGTTGTCGGAATTGGCCATGATCTCGATGTTGGTCCCTTCCAAGTAGGCGTGCAGAAGTCCCGCCGGTTGATAGGTCCCTTCACCCGGCTTCAAGCGGACCAGGTTCAGCAAGTAGATAGAAAATATCCCACGGTCCAGGTGTCCGGTGGCCAAGGAGAACTCCCGGGAAGCGCGCAAGGCCCAGAAATCCGGGTTGTCTTTATCCATCAATTCGGTCCTGGCCAGTCGCTCCAACAGTGGGCGGAGGATGCCATCGACTTGGTCCTGAGGCATTCTCATTGCCTTGGCGTAGAGATTTCTGAGTACTTCTGAGCGAGCTTGCCGATGACCATCGGCCTGTTCCAGCCGAGCGCGGAAATCAGGCAATATGGCGCGGAACTCCGGTACAAATTCCAGAATCTCCGCGATTTCCTCCGGTGGTCTGAATCCATGCAACATCCATAAATCAGTCAGGGCCACATGGGCCTCAGGCTTGTGGTTGTCATCCTTGAAATTGCGACTGGGATCGTCGAAGCTGACGCCGGCGGCATTCTCCCGTGCAAACCCCTCTTCCGCCTGGCGCTTGTCCGGGTGGGCCTGGATGGAAAGCATCTGCCGGGCATCGAGCACTTTGAACAGGTACGGTAGCTGCCCCTTGAAACGCGATGCTACGCCCTCTCCTAGAATCCTGGCTGGGGCGCGGGAAATCAGGTCACGCAGCAGAATCCTGTCGAGACCACTGATGACCAGGGAGGGGGCTTTCGGGTGGACCCCGATCCACAATTCAGCGTAAGGCTTCCTCTCCCGGTTCTCGATCCCAAGCAATGAGGGAATAAACTGGCAACCTCCCCACTCGTAATGCTGGACGGTTCCCTGCAATACCAATATCCCAGCCGAGCTAGCAACGGCAGCAACTGGATCTGAAAGGCTGATAGATTTCTCCAGCTGGCGCAGGATTCCATTGGGCTCTGCGACTCCCATGCGCACGATAGCGTCGGCTCGAGGCTGGTTGTCAGCTACAGCGTAGATGCGCAATTCGTCCGCGTTTCCTGAAGGACGGAAGTGTGTCACGTCACCATTGCTGAAATAAACCCGAATACCATCGATCCAGTTCAGTTTTACAATCTCTCCAAATTCATCCGCAGGCTGGAAGAATCCCTGGAGCTCTTTTCGTATCCGGGGAATCTGAATTCCCTCAGCAGAACTGACTTCAATATCGGACAGTGCCGCGTCATAACAACGAATTTCATCCTCTTGGAATCGGGCTTCCACGATCCTCGAGTCAGCCGGCGTGTATCGGTTTACGATTTTCTGACTGATGGGCCGTGGAATCTTTTTCAGCAGCGCAGCGCGGCTAAAGCGCAAGGGCAACCGGCGAAAAAGTTCCGCGAGAGGTACCTGTTGTTCCACTGCGGAGAAGAGCACGGCCAGAATGGGCAAAACCGCGTCGCGAGTCGGCAAGGCCGTCAATACTCGATCGTTCCCTTCAATATCGGAACCCGTGAGGAATCCTCCGTTGGGTTCCCATCCACAGACCCTTCTTTTGCCCTTTCTTCTGGCTCGCTCCATGCCGGTAATCACATAGGGGGACCCGATCCTGGTC
>JBGPHY010000375.1:0-6151 GCA_041484625.1 Terriglobia bacterium
AAGAGCGGGATCTTGCCGCCACTCTGGCCAGCTACGGCAAGTATACGGGTTACGTCCATCTCGCAGATGGGGCCCAACGCACCGAACCGGGGTCTTTGCCGTTCGACTATCGTCCCGGATTTCGGGCGCTCAAGAAGCATGGTTTTAAGGGATGGCTCACGGTCGAGTCCGGGGCCACGGACCAGCCCGAGGCTGCGCTCGGGCGGGCCCACAAGTATCTTCGGCAGCAATGGAACGAGGCGTGACTCGGCTAGGCGGAGTACCGGTTCAAATTGCTTTTACTCGGAAACCTAGAGCTGCTGCCTTCTGCAGAAGGCCGGCCCTCTCCCGGGGTGCAATCAGATGGACAGAAGGGAATTCCCGCCGGTCCGGATAGATCTTGCGCATCAGGTCAAACTGTCGGCCCCTGTTTTCGCCTGTCATCAAGGTCGTTCGGAGTGCCTGGTCGTCGCTGCGGATGTCATAGGCCTTGTGTACAGCTCTGCACAGCAAAGACTCGTCCGTCTCCCTCAAGCCAGTGAGGTCGAGGGAGTTCTCTGAAACAGCCGGCAACAACGATTCCAGTTGGATCGCCATTGGTTGTTTGACCCACTCACATAGAGCCCTGCCAATCGCCACCGTAGCGGCCGCTTTCCCTTCCAACGAATAACCTGCAATATGCGGCGTGGCCATGGAGGCCATCTTCGCCATTTCCGGGTCAATAATCGGTTCGCCTTGCCAAACATCCAGAACCGCCCGGGCAAGCTGGCGTTCGCTAAGAGCCCGTTTCAGAGCAGCTTCGTCCGCTACATCTCCGCGAGAAGTGTTGAGGAACACCGCTCCCGGCTTCATGGACCGGAAGAACTCATCGTTCGCCAACAGATAAGTTGCGTCGGGCCCTTCCCTGGTAAGAGGGACATGCAGAGTCACGAAATCCGCGTCCCGCAAGGCCTCGCCCAGCATCAGAAATCGAGATTCCCCGCTTTCCCGGAACCGGGGGGGATCATTCAGGAAACATCGCATCTGGAGCGCCTCTGCTTTCTGAAGGACCCTGGATCCCACGTTGCCCACACCCACGATGGCGATGGATGCCCCTTCGAGATGACCTCCGGTTTTCACGGCAATTTCCAGGAGGGCAGCCACGACATATTCTGCCACCGAATTGGCGTTGGACCCCGGAGCAGAAGCAAAGCGTATCCCCCGGGACTGTAAATAGGGAATGTCGACGTGATCCATCCCGATAGTGGCAGTTCCCACAAATCGAACCGAGGAACCAGCTAGCAGTTCTTCATTCACCCGGGTCACCGAGCGGATGATCAGGGCGTCAATCGTTTTAATCTCGTCAGCCGTAATTCCTCGACCAGGCCGCAGATTCAACTCTCCCAGCGGTCCGAAGACTTCCCGAGCGTAAGGAATGTTTTCATCAACCATGATGCGCAGGGTCATAACTCCACTTTTCATCCGGATGACAGAATTGACAGGGCAGTGAGATTAAAAGCTAAGGGATGCCTTCGGTCAAGCTGAATCTCGAATTGACAGTTCCAAGTATTTGGGCTTTTCCAGAGTGTCCACCTGCCTGAGATGGGAAAAAGATTTTCCCTATTCCATTGATTTGCGACGAAATCGTTGCCGTGCATCCGCCGGCAATCCCTGAGACGTCCCCTATAGAAGGATCCAATCCAATGCCGATAACATCTTCAGTGGAGAAGCAAAAGGGTCATGCGCTACTATTGCGCAATTGGTGTAGAATCCCACAGGTTCGATCTCCCGTTTGACCAAACGGGAATGCTGAATGGGATGAGGGAAAAACGTTGGACCAATTCTTAGGGAAGGTGGAAATTGCCGTCTGGCGGGGAATGGCGGAGGCCTTACTGATTGGGTTACTGGTCGGCGGGCAACGGGAAGGAGCCCATCGTGACGAGGCCGATCATTCCAGTCGGGCGGGACTGCGCGATTTCGTTCTGGTGGCTTTAGTAGGCGCTCTCTGTGGACTGCTGCAGGTACCCTGGTTGACGGTAGCCGCCTTTTTGGGAATGGTGGCCATGTGGGTTGCCTTTAAGCGGCATCAACCAGAGGGTGTCGGTCTGACCACCGATCTGGCGGCCGTTGCTGTATTTCTTCTCTGCTACATCACGGCGATCCCTTCCTTCCAACAGGGAGCGCCATTGGCCATAGCCCTGGCGATCGTCCTGACTGCATTCCTGGAGGCCAAGCGAAGCCTCCACAAATTCTTTCGCGAGACTCTCACCGAGATCGAGTTTACCGACACCCTGCGTTTTCTTGCCCTGATTTTTATCATTTATCCGCTGCTTCCCCTAGGGAGTTACGGCCCCTACGATTTCTTCAATCCCCGGCGAATCTGGTTCTTTGTGATCCTGGTTTCGTCAATCTCCTATGTCGGGTATTTTCTGGAGAAATTCCTGGGTGAAACAACCGGGCTGAAGCTCACCAGCTTGCTGGGTGGCTTGGCCTCCACCACGGCGGCTACTACGGCCTTCGCTCAGGAAACCCGGCGCCAGCCGGGACGGGTGCAGGCCTATTGGCAGGCAGCCACGCTGGCCAATGCGGTGCAGTTCCCGCGGGTTCTCATCTTGTTGTTCATTATAAGTCCTCCCCTGGCAATGGTCGCAATGAAGCCCCTTTTGGCCATGCTAGTTGCGGGACTGACGCTGACTCTACTCATTCCAGGGGGGCAGGTTCCCGAGGGAGAAGCGCGACAGCGTATGGGCCTACGGAATCCCTTTGCTTTCAAACCGGCCTTCTACTTCGGAGTCCTCTTTGCCGGGATCGTCTTCTGCACGAAGGCGGCCGCCGCTCTTTTCGGAAGTTCTGTGGTAACATGGACCAGTGCGCTTGGGGGCCTGCTGGACGTAGATTCAATCGCGGTCACTATGGCGGATATATTTCGTGCCGGTAAAGCCGAAGCGGGAGTGGCGGCTGGAGCCGTGTTGTTGGCTCTGCTGACCAACGCGCTGTTTAAGACTGGCATTGCCCTGACCGAAGGGAATCCTCCCTTTGCCTTGCGTGTGGGGTTTTCGTTCGTGGTCATGTTGGGGGCCGGAGCTGCCGTATTGATCTTAGCCTGACGGGAAGAGTCCTCCGACAGTAATTATGATGACAGCTCCGCGGCACAGCCACCGGGAGTAAGGCAAGTTTCCATGTTCAGGCCCCATTGGTCTTTGTTTTTTGCGCTTGTGACGGCCCTTGGTGCCAGGGCCGGCGTTGCGCAGGAGAACAGCTCGTCCCCGGGATCAGGGGTAGACGCCCAGGATCAGATTGCCGACGCAGTTTCCAAGGACAATAAGCCCCCACGCATTATCGAAACTTTGGACCCTTACAAGCTCTTCGGCTCCAATCATGTGCCTGCCGGCTCTTATGTTCCGCTGAACTCCAAAGAGCGGTTCAATTACTTCATTGAAGACACATTCGCCAGCCCCAGGGCAATTGTCCAGCCTTTCTTCTCTGCTCTCGGTAATCAGATTAGCAACGCGCCTCCCCAATGGGACGGTTTTGCCGGCTATCTGCAGCGTACAGGAACACGCGCGTTGTTCTTAGTGTTTTCCAAGTCTATTGAGGCCTCGCTAAGCGCAGTGGTCGGGACCGAAAGGCGCTACTATCCTTGCTACTGTTCCGGGACCTGGCGCCGCATCGGGCATGCTATCCTTTTCCAGTTCATCACGGTCAATCGGAATGGGCACAAGGTCGTGAACCTCCCTGGGATCCTGGGCAGCTATGGAGGCGAAATGGTCGCCGCCGCCCCCTTTCCAGGTCCTTACGACCCCTGGCGTGCGGTACGAAATGGCAACGGTTTCTTCTACCGGGGGTGGTGGTACAATGTGTTGAAAGAATTTTCTCCCGACCTCTCCCGTTTTGTCCGCGGATTTTGGACAAAGGGGCGCCTGCCATCGAAGAAACCACCCGCCCAGGCTACCCCCCCCCTGCCCCTCCCAACTAATTGAATTTAACATTTTCCTAAGCCGATTGGCAGGCTCACAGGCCACCGACCGACAGTTCCGCCCGACCCTGGTCATGAGTTGGTTCTCCAGGCCTGCAGTTTCCGGATATTTGTTGATCTCCCGGTGGGACAAAAGTATTGATACCGACCGGGCGAGGGGGCATGCTCATGCCTTCGGCTCGACCGGGGATTCATACGGCAAAACCGCCCCAAGGGAGGCTGCCCGAATAAAATGCGTTCGCTCGTGCATTGGCAAGATCCCGATGAGCGAATATGTAATCTCCGCCACCCCATCTAGTTCATCTGAAGATACTGGCCGAAATCCACCAGCTGGTGGTCGAAAGCGGCCGATTGATACTTGTAGAGAGTCAAGAGCCAAAGGTCGTTCTCTCTGATAACTTCAAATTAGTTAATCAGATATGGGTCCTTCCTGCAAGGCGGATACTTGGTGACCCGCATGCACTGATCCCGGGTGGAAACAAGAACGATGTCTCACAAGCTCCGGAAGTGTGGGAGGTGCGAAATGAGAAAACGATCGATATTAATTACCTTCGTGCTGGTGATTGGATTAGTCATGCTTCCGGCTATCCTGAGAGCCGAAGAACCGGAACCTGGCGTAGCCCGGGTCAGCCTGGTCAATGGGGATGTATCTACCATGCGCGGGGATTCCGGCGACTGGGCAGCCACCACCATTAATGCTCCTCTGGTCCAAGGCGACAAGATCTCCACGGGTCCCGGCTCTCGCACGGAAGTCCAACTGGACCATGCCAACCTCCTCCGCCTGGACCAGCAGACGGCCGTCCGGATTGCCGATTTGAGCCGTAACCATATTCAAGTCCAGCTGTCGAATGGTACGCTTAATCAGACTATATTGAAGGACAACGAAGCAGATGTGGAGATTAACACTTCCAACGTGGCAATCAGACCCATGAAGGAAGGCGTCTATCAGGTCCAGGTGATGTCTGATTCCGAGAGTCTCTTGGTTGTTCGCAATGGCGAAGCCGAGGTTTCGACTTCCCAGGGCAGTACTCTAGTCAAGAAGGGCCAAATGATCACGATGCGCGGCCTGGACAACCCGGAGTACCAGGTCAGCCAAGCTCCACGGGATGATCCCTGGGATGACTGGAACAAAGATCGCGACCAGGCTGTCCGGGATGCCCAAAGCTATCGCTATGCCAACACTTATTACACCGGGGTTCAAGATCTGGACCGGTACGGTCGCTGGGTCCAGGTGCCTGGTTACGATTGGGTCTGGTCCCCTTACTCCGATGCGGGGTGGGCTCCTTATCGTTCGGGCCGCTGGATGTGGGGAGGCTATTGGGGATGGACCTGGGTTTCGTATGAGCCTTGGGGGTGGGCTCCTTACCATTACGGCCGCTGGTTCTGGCATGGTAATTCCTGGTGCTGGTGGCCGGGCCCTGTTCATGCATCCTACCGGCCCATCTGGGCGCCGGCCTACGTCTCATTCTTGGGTTTCGGATATGGCGGCCACCACTGGTCGTTCGGGTTCGGGTTCGGGTATAACTCCATTGGCTGGATGCCAGTAGGGCCTTGCGACTACTACTACCCCTGGCACGGACACCGGAGCGGCTATAGTGCGGTCAATGTAACCAATATCACCAACATCAGGAACGTCACCAACATTTACGCTAATAACGGCGGTAATAGGGGTGGAGGCTTGCCGCCTCTGGCGGATTCGCGCCACCGCCCGTACTACTCCAATCTGCAGATGGCCATGACGGACCCCCGTGTAGAACGCGGTGTAACGGCGGTCTCCACCGAGGACTTTGTCCGGGGACGGATGGATTCTCACAGCCGGCTTCAGAATGCGGTTACTTTGCGGGATGCTCAACTGGTGCGAGGAACCGTGCCGGCAGTGCCGACGCGCGAGAGTTTGCGGCCGACTGACCGCCCCGTTAATGCGGCGTCTCTTCCCGCACAGAAGTCAAGCTCGGAGCGTTTCTTCACCAAACGGGAACCCTCGGGCGGGCCTCAGCCTTTCAATCAGCGGGCAGCCGAGATTCAGCGTATGGTAGAGCGCCAGAGTCCACTCGTGTCGGGCGTTCGTTTTGTGGAAACTGCGCGGGGAGGCACCGCTATGACCACTGCTGTACCTGTCGCTAAGGACTCATCCAGGCGTTCAGCTGCTGCAAGTATTCCAGCGGCGGGCTCTTCACCGCCCTCCAATTTCACCAGCCAGCGCAACCAGCCGGACCG
>JBGPHY010000376.1:0-6147 GCA_041484625.1 Terriglobia bacterium
AGGTCATGCGGCGAGAGGTTGAGCAATCCCAACTGTGCCTCGGTGGGCTCGAACGGGGTCCGGCAGATGCAGTACTGGCTCTGGCGCTCATCCACCACTTGGCCATCTCCAACAATCTGCCTCTGTCGAGGATTGCTGAGTTGTTCTGCCGCATCTGCAAGTTCCTGATTATTGAGTTTGTTCCCAAATCAGACCCTCAAGTTCAGCGGCTCCTTTCCAGCAGGAGAGACATCTTCTCCGACTATACTCAGCAGGAATTCGAGAACGAATTCAGCCATTATTTCGTGACCCGATGGTCGGGGTCTGTTCCTCCAACTGGTCGGACTATTTACTGGATGGAAAACACGAAGCACTCGGAATGCTGATACCCGCCGCTTGGCAGTCACATCCCATAAATGACATTTCGACTGTCAATTGTCGCCGGAGGCTTCGGAATCCAGTTGGAACGGACTAAAGCTCTCGGGCAGGGGAAGGGCGACGGGCCCTCGCGACGATTTCCGGCTTCGCCGGCGCTCGCGCACAGTGGAACACACCAGGCTGCCCAGAGTATGATAGTTGCGGACCAGCAATCGAACCCACGACCAGCGCGTCTTCTGCGGAAAATAGATTCCGCGGAACAACAGGCGGCTAATGAATAGGACGAGTTGCTGGCTGAACGATTTCTGATGAGCGAGCATCCAGCGTTGGGCCCGGCGGAAGGCAGCCGAACTGTAACAATGTTGCCAGGACTCGAAAACCTCGGTTTCGGCCTCTTCTGCGGAAATAGCTTTGGGAGTAAAGGCAGTCTTGAAGGCCTGGAAGTCCAGCCAGTGCTCCGGTCGGGTCAAGCGCCCCTCCCGTTGCAAACGATCGTACAACGGAGTGGCCGGATAGGGGGTGAGCAATCCAAAGACTGGCAGTCCGGGGGGCCAACTGTTGATCTCTGTTACCGTTTTTCTAGCCACACCGGGCTTGTCGCCCTCCATCGCGTAGATGAAAGAAGTGATGGCGTAAAGATCGTACTTGGCCAGCAGGCTTAGGACGGAGGAATACTCGGCAGGCTTGTTGAATTCCTTGTGGGCTACCTTCAGGCTGGCAGGATCCAGGGATTCCAGACCCATGAAGATCCAGCGCCCTCCACTGGCGGAAATGAGCTGGACCAATTCCTCATCCCGCAAGAGATTCATGCTGATTTGAGCAATCCAGGGGAGACAGGCGTCGGCTTTGATCATCTCCCGCAACAGGGACTTGAGGCGGTTGCGGTTGATTGCGAAATTGTCATCAATGAAAAAAACGCACACCAACGCATTCTTCTGCCTGGCCATGGATTTCAGCCGCAGCAATTCGGAAATCACATTCTCATTGTCCCGAAACCGGATGGAGTCGCCAAAGAATCCCGTAACGGTGCAGAATTCACAGCCATAAGGACAACCGCGTCCGGACTCAACCGGGATTACATAGGCATTGTCATAAGGGACACCCATTGCCTTCAGCATTCGTTTAGCAACGGGCGGTAAGAAGCGCATCAGGTTGAAGAGAGACAGATCCGTCTTCTCCCAGGCCACCACCAAGTAATTCTTGAGAGACGGCTTGACATCCTTGCCCGCTACCAGGGCCGGCCGGTAGACGGTCTGCAGCCTTCCCAGGGCTGCGTCGCTGACGACCAGAGGCCAAGTGTCATCGGCTTCTCCCAACACTACGGCATTCGCGTATTGTGGCCGCCCCGTCAAACCCAGCGGTTCGTCAGGCACTTCAGTAACATGCGGTCCGCCCATCACGATGGGCACCGCGGTGGCTTGGCGGATCGCTGCTGCCATCTGGTAGGCCTTCTGTGCCATTCGAGTCATGAAACCCATCCCCACAAGGTCCACATTATTCTGGAGGATGAATTCCACCAATTCGGAAGCGCTATAATGAAGCGCGTTGCCGTCGATGATGGTGACTTGATGTTCTTCCGGAGTGAGCCTTTTCAGAACGAAAGGCCAGAGCTGAGGGATGAAGTTGCTGGTGACTTGATTGTCCGGGACATAAAGGAGAATATGCATGGGGGCTCCGATCTGAGAAGGCGGCTGAGTTGGGTTCAACGGCACTCTGGCAGAATACAGATCACTAGGCTCTTGCGTCCGGGAACAGGGTGAGGAGAAGAAGACCGGAGTCAGGCAAAAGAGAGCAAAAGCCGTCAGCGCACAGGCACGGGAACTTTCCTGACGACTGATAGCAATTTTACTTTGCCAGGGAATTGCACAAGCCCCATAATCTACGCCAGTTCGACGAGTAGGGTCAATCAAAATCTCTTGGACTCTTCGTAGGCGCTCCGGGAAGTTCTACAGGGCTCTCTGGCCGCCCTGCCATCGTCCATGAGGATGGCATGCGTGGCCACACTGAATTCTTGTCTGGAATACCGCGTGGGATTTCTGAACCGGGCCAAGTGCCCCCGATGAAGCAAACGACTATTCGCCAGGGTGACCGCCAATACTGGCATTTCCCCGAAAGGAACTGATAGGATATTCGGGATTCTGCGGAGTTCAGGGATCCTCAGATGGAGATCGAATCGTTGCCAATTGCAAGAGAACCTCAGGGAGCTAACCATGAATAACACACCATCCCGGCGGAAATTCCTGAAAGTCACAGGGACAGGAACCCTTGGGGCGGCGCTGGGGAATCCGTTGTGTTCGAGGGCATCCTGCGCAACTCAGCCAAATTCCCTAGAAAGTTGCCAGGCCTCGGCCGGACTGCCAACTCTCCAGCTGGGCAAGCACAAGATCAGCCGTCTGATTGTCGGAGGAAATCCTTTCAGCTCGATTGCCCATTCAGAACCCCTGGTCTACTCCAGCCGGCTCTTTAAGCAGTACTTCACCCACGAGAAAGTGGCTGAGATCCTGTCAATGTGCCTCCAACATGGAATCAATACGTTTCTGGGCAGGATAGATGAAAATGTCCTGGGATTTCTCAAGCTCCATGAGAAGACAAGCGGACACCGCATCCCATGGTTGGCCCAGACTTCGGCCAAGCCCCAGCAGGGCGCGACAAAGGAAGACCTCGAGAAGAACATCAACATTGCTGCTGACAACGGGGCCGTCGGCTGCTATATCCAGGGAGTCTCGGCCGACTACTTCGTTGCCCAAAAGAATCTGCGGGAATTGGCCGGTCACGTTTCGCTGATTCGGCGTCTGGGGATGCTGGCCGGAATCGGCGCGCATCAAAATGAGACCATCGAGGAAATCCAAAAGGCAGATATCACTCCGGACTTCTACATGAAGACCTTTAACCGGCTGGGATACTATGCAGTGAATCCCGACCGAACTCCCGGGTTAATGGCCCAATCCAAAGTCCCCTGGGTTGCGTTTAAGATCCTGGCGGCAGGGCGCATTGAGCCGGAAGAAGGCTTCCGTCATGCCCTTCAGGCCGGAGCCAATTTCCTTTGCGTGGGCATGTTCGATTTTCAGGTGGAAGATAACGCTCGGTTGGCCAAGAAACTAATGGCTGAGCTGACTACCTGAAGTATCTCATTATGGAGTACACCCATTCGGAATAGTGAGCCTCCTATTTCCGCAGGAGTTCAGCACACCGCGCACCTTCGCTCCCCGGCTTCTCTTCGATAGATCTAGGTTCATGCTGACGTCTGCCCTGTTGACCGCGCCAAACGCCGGGAGGTTTTCATTGAAGGAAGCGGCTTAGCACGTCTTCCAGTCCCCGACCCGGAATCGAATGGGTGACTAGCAGGTTCTGCGGCGAGCCGGACTCCGAGTAGGAGCGGCGCACCACTTCCAGCCCCTTGCTGAGAGCGCCGGGACTTGCAGGCTGGCGGAGCTGGTCGAGGACATCGATTAGGACAAGCTTGCGTGGCGCCAATGCCGCTTCCAGATCGGGAAGGTCGTATGCAGTCAGGATGTTGCCAATTAAGCTTGCCGGGTCCAACTGGTAGAAACGGCTCATCACGACCGATTCCATTGAGAGAAGCGGCTCAACCAGGGCAATCTGCTTGATGGACTCCTCCAGGATTGCCCCGTGCAGAAGCGGGATGCCCATTTCTCCCCGCGCCAGCGCGGACACTCGCTCGGCATCGATGTCTTTGCGGCTCTTCAGGTACCGAAGGCAGCGCACGATGTCAGCGGCCCGCACGCCGGCAACGCTTCGTCCTATTTGCACTCCCAGGAAGGCAATGGCGTCACTCACCTGGCCCAGCTCGCCTGTGCCCGCAAGGTCCGGTGCCAAGACAGCGAACCCTTGCTTTAACAGCCGCTCCATCTCCCCTTGCGGCTGCGCGGCGGCGGCTTTACCCTGGGGGTGAAGATAAATCAATGCAGGGTGAGGGCCTCCCGATTCAGGCATAAACAGCAGGACAGGCAGAGCATTTGTGCCTTCTCCAGTCAGGACAACCAGCTCCACACCATAGCCGGGACGGGAATAGCGGCCTCGAAAAACAGCTGCGCCGGGATCGCCTTGAGACACAAGCCCCCGGAGCTCTCGCGTTTTCTCTTTTACCCGGGATAGATGAGATGAAAGACCGCGTCGGGAATCCTCCAGACGGTCCATGAGCCTTCTGGCCGCAGTTTGGTTCAGAGAGAAGGCGGTCTCTCCTCCCAGCGAGTCGCTTACCTGCCCGGTCGGAGTGACAGTCAATTCCTCGGGGAGAAGGATCTGAACCTCCTCCTCAGCAGAGCTTCCAGGATTGTTCAGGTGTCGCTGAAAAAAGCGATAGATGGCTTCCCGGGTTTTCTTTGTATACCCGTGACCATGATCGTCCTCAACCAGGGAGAGGTTGTCTTCTCCTCCGACCGACCGAAAGGCCCTTTTCGCCTCGTCGAAGGTTTCCCGGGCACCCTGAATGCTGAAGAAATCGCGCGTGGTCGATACCACCAATGTGGGGCGAGGCATGCGGGCCTCCAGCAGGTCCGCATGGTCGATGCCATTGAGCAACCCTTCGTTGAAATTCTGCTCCGCGTCCTGTGGGCCGATGGACTCCAAGAGCCTTCGGAGGCTGGTGATATAGCAGGTGGGTGCCGCAGCCACCACCCGGTCATCGAGCGCGGAGACGTAACTGGTCTGTGTTCCGCCCCCGGAGATGCCCGTGGCACCGATTCTGGCCGAATCGATCTCAGGACGAGTGACGAGGTAGTCGATAGCTCGGATGCCGTCCCAGGCGAAGTAGTGGGCGGCTGAGCTTCCGGCCAGGAAACACTGTTTGCCGAGGTAGGAATGCTCCGTGGTGGGACCGCCCACAAGCGAACGCTTTTGGGCAGGGTCATAGTACTGAAGCCGTTCCCCTTGGCCGATGGGATCCACTGCGAACACAATGAAGCCCTTTCTTACCAGGTTTAAGAGAAGTTGCTGGTAACTGGGAGAGCGGAAGGCAATGTCGGTGTGCCCGATGAGATTCAGGATAGCAGGGGCTCTTCCCTTGAGACCATCCGGTATGAAGAGACACCCAGTGACGTAAAACTTCGGCTGGGACTCGAAGACGATCTTCTCGATAACATAGCCTTCCTTCCTGGAGGTTCCCAGAACCCGGGCATTCAGTGGAGTTCTTTCAGGGAAGGGACCCACAACCTTTAGGAGGAGCGTTCTCACCTTGGATTGCCGCGCTTTCCAATCCCCAAGCGACTTCAATTCACTGACCTCGGCCCTCCGCATTTCCAGGAGTTGAAAGGCCACCGAGTTCAATTGGTGTTGAAGACTGTTCATAGAGTCCGACCAATGGGTCCAACCGTCCAGGACGGAGAGGTCTTCGGACGGAACCTCTGCTCTTGCCACCTGACCAAGCCCTCCGACTAATACGAGGAAAATAGCTTTTGGCAACCACCGTGGGGTTCTCATTTCACATCTCCTTATTTTTGTTAGCCCGGCGAATCGGCGCGGGGAATAGGTTCAAGCTGCGGCAGTCCAGATGGTGAAAGTGTGGGCCTGCCACGGTCGCCTGCACTGCCGCGCCCGATGATAACGGGGGAGAAGGGGGAATACAAGGGGGATCGTGTGACCAGTCGATCGGGCACTCCCATTCTTCGGACGACACGATTATTGTTTATGAAGTCTGCTACCTGTATAATTTAACTCGTCATCCCAAATTCTTGCGAATTCATCACTCCGGATGGAGCAGGTTCCAGGATATATGAACTATTGGCTGGAAATGATTGCAGTCTCTACGGGGGCCGCTTCACCAAGCCCATA
>JBGPHY010000377.1:0-6143 GCA_041484625.1 Terriglobia bacterium
ATATCGCATGACCTGGAACTCGTTCAATCCGATTTCAACGGAGGGTTCCATGGGATGACAGTCGTGGTTATTGGTTTCATCTCCCAAGACTGCTAAGCTCAGCCCTTCCGAATTGATTCCTTCCACGGCGCCCCCTAACAAATCATTTAAACAAATGTAAAGGGATGGATATCCAGACTCCGGATATACCTCAAAAAGGATGGGCCTCGAAAAAACATGACGTCCGCCCGGGTTGACGTCGATGGGCATATCCAGATTGCGGCTCAGAATGTTATGTTGGCTGGCTGTTCGCTGAGCCGGGTAAAAGACCACGGAGCAGCCCGGCTGACCGGGAGAGTACGGGAGAGAGGATGCAATTCTCGCATAATCGCCCATATCAACCCCAAACTCTTCCGCCACCCCCAGCATCCTTTCGTAATGCTGAGGATAATTCAGCTTGAAATACCGGTATTGCAGCTTGTTCCGAAGAGGATCTGATGCCGCCGTGATTTCAACGTGCAAAGACTTCGCAATTTGTGCGAGTCTCCTCCCGATCTCCCTGTTCGTCCCTTGAATCCGATAGTGTTGAACCAGCAAAAAATCATGTTCACTTCCGCCAATAACCCTGTGTTCAGAACTGGCTTGCCCAAAGGATGATTGGGTCAAGAGTGCTAAATAAATAGCAAGAAAATACCGTCTCATCATTCATCTCCCTTGTTCCTGAGTTAGCCCATGCCACCCGGAGCATGATGCCAGTGATTGGTAACGGCCAAGTCCCATCGGGGGAACCTCTCCCCCGGTGCAAGGAATCCGTGACATCGGGCCTGTCCCCCTTGGAATGAGAAACGCAGAAACGTCCTGGGAGGTTCACAAAATGGCGAGGAAAATAAAATAAGGCACAAAAACGGCAGCGGCGCTGAGCGCTTTGCCCTCGGCAGCAGCCCATTTCTGGCCGGCATGACAACCCACCAAGTGACCTGGTACCAGCTTGATTCAATTGGTCTTGAGGGAGCCGAGATCGGTCCGGTGGGAGTGGTTGGTTTCTCCCTGGATAATCATAAGGACCTCCACGTGGACGGAATTCTTGGTCAGGACATCCTGCATCACTACAATTATCTTCTCGACTACGGAAAGAAGATGCTCGTGATTGACGAAGACAATAGCCTGGCGACTTCTCTGAGCAGTCCCACGGTACCGCTCATGGAAACAAAGGGCCGCTTGGTTGTCATGGTGACTCCAAAATCAGACAGGAAGAAGCTCTGTTCATCCGGATTCTGGAGCCACCTGCCTGGTGGTGTTTAAGCAGAATTATGAGGATTATGGGTTGGATGTGATGTTGCGAGTGGGAACGGAAGTTCAGACTGCGGCTGGAGGCAGCCTGGTGAAGACTGGCATGGTTCGGTCCTTTCGAGTCGGAGGCAAGGAAATGAATGACGTGGCAGTGGCTTTCGTTCCCGTCACTCCATATGCGGCCAGTCGACCGGAATTGGGGACGCTCCCGTTGACGTGGTTAGATTCTGTCTACTTCAACCATACCCGGAAGCTCGTTGCTTTTGAGCCTCAGTTTAAGTTGCCTCAGGGATCACAAGCCCGTCTGGGGAGAACCGAGTGAGCAGGGTCTTGGCTTTCCATGCGGTCTTGCAGAAGGATGCGGTTGAGGTGGCGGCCCGGTAACGACCGATGGCGATTCGGTGTTAGTGGACCGTGGGCGGCTGGTTCTCCAGAAACTTCTCCGCCTGACTGGTGATCAGGGACGCCGCCGCGACGTTGTCGTCTTCTCCCAGGTCGATAAGCTTCACTCCCTGGGTGCTCCTCCCGGCCGCGCGGATGGTGGAAGCATCCAGGCGAATGACTTTCCCCTGGGCGGTTATGAGCATGACCTCCGATTCGTTGTCTACCATCATGATGGCCACCACCGGGCCGTTCTTTGCCGTGGTCTTGACATTGATGACGCCCTTGCCCCCGCGGGTCTGCAGCCGGTACTTGCTGACCTTGGTGCGCTTGCCGTAGCCCTTTTCGGTGACGGAGAGAATCAATCCCTCATCTCCGCTGACGGTCATGCCGACCAGGTAATCCTTTTCTTCTAGCTCGATTCCTCTGACCCCCCTGGCCTGGCGGCCCACGTCACGCACGTCTTCCTCATGGAAGCGGATGCATTTGCCCTGGTGGGTCCCCAGGAAAATCTGGTCTTTTCCGGTGGTGAGTTCGGCGGCAATCAACTCGTCGCCTTCATCTACTGAGATGGCAATGATGCCGCGAGCCATAGGGTTGCTGTAGGCGTCGAGGCGGGTCTTCTTGACCACCCCCTGGCGCGTGGCAAACAGAACGAAGCGTTCCTTGGAGAAGTCGGTCACGGGGACGACTGCCGTCATCTTCTCCTCGGGAGCCAGGTTCACCAGGTTGACGATGGCCTTGCCTTTACCGGTGGTCCCCACGTCGGGAATCTCGTAAACCTTGAGCCAGTGAATCTTCCCCAGGTTCGTAAAAATCAGAATATAGTTGTGGGTGGAGGCCACGAAGAGGTGTTCTACGAAGTCTTCCTCCCGCGTGCGCATGCCGATGCGCCCTTTGCCTCCGCGCTGCTGCATGCGATACACGTTGACCGGCGTGCGCTTGGCGTACCCGGTGTGCGTGACTGTCACCGCCACGTCTTCCACCGTGATCAGGTCCTCCAGCTTGATCTCCGCATGCTCATCCATAATCTGGGTGCGCCGCTCGTCTCCGTATTGTTTCTGAATCTCCTTGAGTTCCTTGACGATCAGCGCCTTTAGAACGGGCTCGTTGTCCAGGATCTCTTTCAACTCGGCAATTCGCTTGATCAGGTTCTGGTACTCTTCGATCAGCTTCTCCCGCTCCAGGCTGGTCAAACGCTGCAACTGCATGTCGAGGATGGCCTGGGCCTGGACTGGAGAGAAGGCAAACTGCCGCATCAAGCCCTCCCGCGCTTCCCCGGGCGTCTTGGAGGCCCGGATCAGCTTGATGACGGCGTCGATCTTGTCCAACGCCTTCGTCAATCCTTCCAGGATGTGGGCCCGCTCTTCGGCCTTGCGCATGTCAAACTGGGTGCGGCGCCTGACCACTTCAATCCGGTGTTCGACGAAATACCGAATCGTCTCAAGTAGGTTGAGGATGCGGGGCTGCCCGTTGACGATGACCAGCATGATGACGCCAAAACTACTCTGCATGGACGTCTGCTTGTAGAGATTGTTAAGGATGACTTCCGGCTGTTCGCCGCGCCGCAGCTCCAGGACAATCCGCATCCCGTCGCGATCGCTCTCGTCGCGCAGGTCCGAGATCCCGTCGATCTTCTTTTCCTGAACCAGTTCAGCGATCCGCTCGATCAGCTTGGCCTTGTTGACCTGGTAAGGAATCTCGGTAATGACGATCATCTCCTTGTCGCCACGGGCCTGTTTCTCGATGGCCGATCGAGCCCGAAGGATGATGGTGCCGCGGCCGGTGGCGTAAGCCTGCTGGATGCCCGCTCGGCCGTAGATGAACCCTCCGGTCGGGAAGTCCGGGCCGGGGATATACCGCGCCAGTTCCTCCACCGTGGCGCCTGGATTGTTGACGTAATGAATCACCGCATTGACGGCTTCTGTGAGGTTGTGGGGCGGGATGTTGGTAGCCATCCCAACCGCAATTCCAGCCGCGCCGTTGACCAAGAGGTTAGGAATCTGGGCCGGAAGATAGGAGGGCTCGAGCTGGCTCTCATCATAGTTAGGAACAAAATCGATGGTGTCTTTGTCAATGTCGGCCAGCATCTCCATGGCGATGCGTGACAACTTGGCTTCCGTGTATCGCATGGCCGCCGGGGGATCGCCATCCACCGAGCCAAAATTCCCCTGCCCATCCACCAGGACATAGCGCATGCTGAAGTCCTGCGCCATGCGAACCAGCGTGTCATAGATGGCAGCATCCCCGTGGGGATGGAAGTTTCCCATCACTTCGCCGACAATCTTGGCACACTTCCGGGAGGCCTTATTGGGCGCCAGCCCCATCTCGTTCATGCCGTGGAGAATGCGCCGGTGGACGGGTTTGAGCCCGTCACGGACATCGGGCAAGGCGCGGCCGATGATTACGCTCATGGCGTAATCGATGTAGGACCGCTTCATTTCATCTTCGATGTTGATGGGGGTCTGATTAAATGAAAGCTGACCGTCCATGGCCTTCCTTGATTAAATGTCGAGATTCTTTACATCCAGCGCGTTGTCTTCGATAAACTTGCGTCGCGGTTCCACGGCATCGCCCATCAGGACGGTGAAGATCGCATCCGTCTCCACGGCGTCGTCGATGCGGACCTGCAGAAGGGTGCGGGTCTCAGCATTCATCGTGGTCTCCCACAGCTGTTCCGGATTCATTTCACCCAGCCCCTTATAGCGCTGGATGGAGAACTCCTTCTTACCGGAGGAGAGGATGGTCTCCAGCAGTTCCTCGCGGCTGGCCAATTCCGTGCGCGACGTACTCTTGGTCTCTACCTTCGGCTCGATCGTGAAGGGGGGCCGGTCGTGCTCTCGCAAGGCATGGGCCAATGAAACCGCGCGTTTGTACTCTGCCATGGAGATGAAGTTGAGATCGATCACCCGCCGGTAGTTCCCATTTTCCGGGCCACCGCTAATGACCAGACTGTGGAGGCTGTGCTCTTCATCGAAAACGATTTCGGTCTCGTATCCGAGATCCATCGCCTTCCCGGCCACTCCCTCTAACAGGTCCCGCTGCGCCAGGTGACTCTTGATCTCGAGGCCGCTGTCCATCAAGATCCGTGCCAGCCGGCGGTCACGGAGACGTTTTTCTAGCTTGTCGAAGATATTGCGGTAATCCACCAGGTTATTGAGAAAAGAGGACAACTGTCGTGCTTGAAGGGCCTGGCCGTCTCTTCCGACTTTCACCTCGATGTCTTCGATGGCATTGCGCATCAGTTCCCGAATGAGCCCTTTCTCATCCTTGATGTAAGACTCCTTCTTCCCTTTTTTGATCTTAAAGAGCGGCGGCTGGGCAATGAAGACGTGCCCTCTCTCGATGAGTTCGGTCATCTGCCGGAAGAAGAACGTCAACAGGAGAGTTCGAATGTGGGAGCCGTCTACGTCGGCATCGGTCATGATGATGACCTTGTGATACCGCAGCTTGGAAGCATCAAAATCCTCTTTGCCGATGCCCGTACCCAGGGCCGTGATCATAGCCCGGATTTCCTCATGCCCCAGCATCCTGTCGTAGCGGGCTTTTTCCACGTTGAGGATCTTTCCTTTGAGAGGAAGGATCGCCTGGAACCTCCGGTCTCGCCCTTGCTTGGCGGAACCGCCAGCGGAGTCGCCTTCCACGATGAAGATCTCACAGCGGGCCGGATCTCGCTCCTGGCAGTCAGCCAGCTTGCCGGGCAGAGAGGCGGAGTCCAGGGCCCCTTTGCGCCGTGTTAGATCACGAGCCTTGCGGGCCGCTTCGCGCGCCCGGGCGGCTTCTACCGCCTTGGAAATGATTTTCCGCGCCACCGCCGGGTTTTTCTCGAAGTGGTCTGACAACCGTTCGTTGATGAAGGTCTCCACCGGTCCCTTGATGTCGCTGTTGAGCTTGCCCTTGGTTTGCCCTTCGAACTGGGGTTGGGGCAGTTTTACACTGATGACGGCCACCAGCCCTTCGCGAACATCGTCTCCCGTGAGATTTTCCTTGAGATCTTTAAAGAGGCCAGAGGATTGTCCGTAGCTGTTGATGGTCCGGGTGAGGGCTGAACGGAAACCGGACAGATGCGTGCCTCCGTCAATCGTATTAATATTGTTGGCGAAGGAAAACACGTTTTCCGCGTAGGTGTCGTTGTACTGGATGGCCACTTCGATGGTGAGGGTTTCCTTAGTGGCATCGAAGTAAATGGGCGGTTCATGGAGCACGGCTTTGTTCTTGTTGAGGTGCTTGACAAATTCTGAAATGCCTCCCAAATAGCGGAACTCGTGCCGTTTCTCATTGCGTTCGTCGGTGATGGTAATCACCACCCCTCTGTTCAGGAAGGACAGTTCGCGAAGCCGCTGCGACAGGGTGTCAAAATTGACTTCCCAGGTCTCGAAGATCGTGGTGTCCGGCTTGAAGGTGATCTTCGTCCCACGGCGGTCCGTGTGCCCGGTTTCCTGGAGCGGTTCCAGCGGCTTGCCGCGACGGTAGGACTGCTGGTAAACCTTGCC
>JBGPHY010000378.1:0-6135 GCA_041484625.1 Terriglobia bacterium
AAGGCAATTATGCCCCCAGGTGCCGGTGCTGAAATAGATCGTACTCTTGTTGAAATAGCCCGGCCCGACCCTCCCGTAGCCATAGTCCCTCAGAAGCCAATCGCCACCTGCATTTAACAGGAAATTGTTGACATCGAGATGGGAGTGAGAAACATCGGCCTTACCGCTCCGCAGGTGGAGTGTCAGGGCATCGGGCTGCCAGCTCGTCCGTGCGCCAGCGAAACCCGTCTGGCGGAAAACATGGGAAAGAGGCTGATTTTCCGGGAGACGCCCGGGCACTGCAGGATCGTACCAGAGCAATCCCCAGCAGGTGGCATCGATGTCCGGCCGATCCGGCAGAGACTCAACCAGCCACTGGGTCAACGGGTTCTGGTACTCGGAAGCAAGGCGAGACATGATAGTACGAATGGCGTGCCAGTCGGTTGTCTTACCGTCACCGAAATTGGCAATCTGGGGGATCTCCGGTCCAGCCATGTAAAGGCGGAACAGGGGGGTGTTTTGAAAGTAGGAGACCCCATAGAAATTCTCTGCGGCGTAAGGCTTAACTGCTTCGACAAACCGGATAAGGGCTTCCATTCCGTAGCCCCAATAAGGGAGGCCTTCTTCATAGGCACCTTCATCCGGAAGTTCCCCGACAATGTGCCGGCCACCCCAAAGCGCCTTGGCCAGCCAGGTACCGGCCGACGGTTCATCGCCAGCCACGGCTATGGCCGTGACGGCCAGGGCCTGGTAACCATTCCAAGCGTGATTCTGCCGCCAGGCTTGCTTCCACCAGCCGCGGTCGTTAATCCCTTCTGCGGCTTCGTAAAGGATCCGGCCGTGTTCTCGCAGAGTCTTGAGCAAGCTTGCCCGATCTGCCTCCGACCAGCGTGCATAAAGCCAGTCGTAGGAGATCGAAATTCCGAAGAGCTGATGCTTGGCGGCGAGCCCGGTGTTCTCGAAGATTCCGGCTCCCCATAGCGGATACGTCCCGGACTTTAGGGCCCACTTCCGGACAAGCTCAAAATACCTCGGGTCGTCGTCCAGGAGCGCAACCAGGGCCATGCCGGGGATCTGGTAACCGTAAGTACGCTGCCAGAGCATTTCGTCATTCATTGTGCCTGGCCTGGTCTCATCCCCGCCTACCTGAGGTGGCTTATATTCGGGCGGCTCCTCCTTCAAGGCCCTATCCACGGCTGCCTTAAGCTTCTCCCACCTTGCGCGGTGAGAGGTCCGGATGGCGCGACGCAGGCGCTCAAATCCCTCTTTCGTAGAGAACAACCGCGGATGTCCCACTGCCACTATTCGCTCAGTCAACTGGTCCGGGCTGTATTCTTCGGGATGAAAGGTCGAGCCCATGAGTGTGGCTTGAGATATCAGGATGACGGCCAGGGCAAAGATCGGTATCCCGTTCATTCTCGCAGCCCTCCATAGAATACGGATGTGCATCCGCCTGGAGTGTGATAGCCGGTGGAGCAAGCCTCGGTTCTTGAGGCCGCCCAGAGGCAGGGTAAGGAATACAGAGCGACATTAATAACCCAACTCCCAAAAGGGTGCAATAAAAAGTGACGTAATATCTGTAATGCGTCAGTCTTCAGTGGCGATTCCAGGTCTTGCTGTAGGGCGTTTCTGCGAAACGCCACATTCTTAGGCAGTTGACACAACGCCCTAGAGCGAGGCCCCGCAAAACTGCCCCAGTACTAATATCGGTGGATAAAAAACCTTGGTTTTTGGGTCAAATCGGTTATAATTTGTTTACTATCCAGATTAAACAAAACGTTTTAACTTGTTGGTCTCTTGCTTTGCTTTCTAAAAGGAAGTGCGCAAGAGGAGGACGAAAATTCCGCATTTGATTTTGCGGAGGAGGTTTACTATGAAACATAGGGAAATGGAAAAACCTGTTGCAATGGCATCTGGAACGGGCGCCGCACCTGCGAGAACAAAACCCTCATACAATAAAATGTCGGGCGAAAAAGTGAAATCCGAAGGAGTTATGCCGTCGCTCTCTTCTCCCGCCGCAATGGGAACATTGGATGTCGTCGCGACTAAAGGCAAAGGCATGCCGTCCCATGGCATGGCTGCTGCAGCTCCTGTCCGAGCCCTTAAACGGCACGTCACTGTACCTCGGGACGCCGTCGAGGGAGCAGCCGGAGCAGCGCCCGCGTTAGCCGCTGATACCGTCCGGGGAAGCACCGCACACTTCAGGGTGTCTTATGATCCGGCGCTTGGCGCGGACGGCCCCACCGACGCCGATGCTCTAATAGCATCCTGCGAGGCCGATTATTTTACGCTGCAAGGCTACTTCGGTATGCTTACGCCCGCAGGGCTGCCATTCGACGTGCATATCACGACCGATAACGGAGGAGCTGAGCTGGCCACGCAAGCTGCTCCGCGACCGGCATCGATATCGGGGGCCGCTCCGGAGCGGGCACTGACATTCCATTCATGAAGCAGTTGCTTATCGCCGAGGAAGATGAGGTTTTCATGGCGAACTACGGCCATGGCTGGAACTGCGGTGCCAGCAATGGCGAAGGACTATCCCGTGTCGTTGCCAATGCGATGTATCCTGGCGCGGAACCCGCCAACTTCGTTTCTTCCGATACCTGGTTGAACACTACTGGCCCGCCCGACGTCGTCAATAGTACCGACCCAACGGATCGCAACTACGTTTCTATCGGTTGCTCCGTGCTTTTTCTCAACTGGCTCAGGTATCAGTTAGGATTCAGTTGGGCGGAAATCATCCAGGCTGGCGCGGCGACACAGGCAGGGACATACACGAACCTGACTGGCCGCACCGACGCGCTTTCGAATTTTAAGGGACTCCTGCAGGCGCACTTCCCCGAGGGCACCCCGACCTCGTTGGGAAACGATAATCCCTTTCCGCTGTTGAACCCCGCATCCAGATGGAGCGGTTGGGAGTCGCTGGGAGGAATCATCGAATCGCCGCCAGTTGCGGTCTCCTGGGGACCGGACCGCCTCGATATCTTCGCCATCGGCACGGACCAGGCACTATGGCACCGCTGGTGGGACGGTTCGAACTGGGGCGGTTGGGAGTCCCTCGGAGGCGTTTTGACCTCGACACCCTCGGTGGTCTGCTGGGCTCCAAATCGCATCGATATCTTCGCGAATGGAACGGACAATGCTTTGTGGCACCGCTGGTGGGATGGCTCGAACTGGGGCGGCTGGGAGTCCCTCGGTGGCATACTGAACTAGCCACCATACGCCGAGGCGTGGGCGCCTAACCGCCTGGACATTTTTGCCCTTGGCACCGATAGCGCCCTTTACCATCGCTGGTGGGACGGCTCGAACTGGGGCGGCTGGGAGTCCCTCGGCGGAATCTTGACCTCGCCACCGTGCGCTGTGTCCTGGGGTCCGAACCGGCTGGATATATTCGCGCGTGGCACTGACAGTGCTTTATGGCACCGCTGGTGGGACGGCTCGAACTGGGGCGGCTGGGAGTCTCGTGGAGGTGTAATCATCTCGTCGCCGTCGGCCGTGTGCTGGGACACTGATCGGATCGATCTCTTTGCTGTGGGTACCGACAGCGCCGTGTATCATCAAGCGTGGGACGGCTCAAACTGGAGTGGTTGGGAATCGCGTGGTGGGGTCGTCCTGTCGCTGCCTTCGGTTTGTTCCTGGGCGCCCAACCGGTTGGACATTTTCGCAATCGGCGAGGACTCTGCGCTCTGGCATCAAGCCTGGAATGGCGTCAATTGGAGCGGTTGGGAATCGCGGGGCGGTATTTTAACTGAACCCGTCAGCGCTGTCTGCTGGTCAGCCGACCGCATTGACTTATTCACCCGCGGAACTGACAGCGCCATGTGGCACCAGGCCTGGGGCTAAGTTCCGTAACCAGGAGGGACGATTCTTTCACACCTTCTCAGTCGGGAGGGGAGAGGGCTGGGCGGCTGACCGCTGTCACTCTGCGCGGCCGGAACCCGGTTCGATTCCAACGGCTTCGCGGAGCCCAGCTCTCCCCAAAACCCCGTGGCGCTGATTAATTTGTTGAGTTCAAGCCGAGGCATCGGGAAAGGTTCCAGTTGCTTGCTAGTCACCCGGCGTCGTGTTATTTCCACCGGAGCTGGTCACTGCTCCCCAGGATCTGGGCCGCCTGCATCCAGGTGATTCGCCTGGCCAGCGCTCGTAAGATCGCTTCCTGTATCTTCATGGTCCGCTCCATCGCGGCCAGACTGTAAAGCTTCATGGCCCCTCCCTCTGCTCAGCTTTACATCCCCCGCCTTAAAAGCGGACATTTCATTTGTTAATTACACCGGACAGATCATGTATCAATGACACCCCCAAGGTTCAAGCCACCTCAGCGGCAATAGTAGGGTTCAACAAGAAACCTTCGGGTCACGCCGTGGCCATTCACCGGCTGGCCACGGGGGGAGAGTTCCATTTCTTTGATCCCAGCTACGGAGTCTACCGCTTTCCGACTGCGGGTCTGCTAGGGGCCTTGGGATATCTGTTTGAAAGTGCCTATGACGGACATCTTGATCTCTACGGGAAAGTGAAAGGAGATTTCACAATCTTCTCTCACGAGGGGACCTGCCCCCAATCGGTGCTTCATCTGCCGCCGGCTTTTTCCAGTCAAACAGCCGAAGTGACGAAAGCTCCAATTCGACTCAACTCCTATCAGTCCTCCGAAACTCAATCCGCGAAGAGGCCTGCCCAAGCGGCAGCATCTGCGGTCTCAGGCCAGTCTCCTGCGGTAGGGAGTGTCAAAGACAAAGCCCGAATGTGGGACCAGAAAGGATGAGAGCTGAACACTGCATAGCCAATCTGAAGAACATGGTGGGCAGGATCTTGGAGTTCGTTCCGGTAGAACTTCCCCTGCTCCTCGTCACACTTGGCCACGCGATAAAAAGCTCCGGTACGAAAAAAAAACGCACAGGCTCAACCATGCCGTCAGTCTACCTCCTGCATGATCCCACACATCTGTTAAGGGCTGACACAGTGCTACATTATTTATTCGCTTTTTATGCCACAGACTCTTTTTGCGAAGGTAGGTTCGCTGGTTCTAAGACGTTATTCACGAATTCCTATTCTGGGGCCGTGATCGCTTCAGTCCTTCAACGATGAACATTCTCACGAGAACCTGGTAGGGGACACCCTTGGACTCAGCCACAGCCCTTAACTGGCTGACTGTCTCCGGATCCAGGGCCACAGATGTGGGTCTCTTTCTTCGTCTGGGCCTCTTCGTGTATTCCTTCCGGATGCCATCGGCGTCGAAGGTTACCTGGTCGTATCCTGGTTGGCTCTTAATGTAGCGTGTCATAGAATTCCCTTGTCCCATTCAAGGCGAACTTCCCGGCTTCCAGCAAGTTGTTTGCAGCGACAGACATTTTTCGTTTCAATTCACCTTCTCCTCGACTTGTCTGACTTATAACCGGTAAAAACCAGAGCCTATGTGGAGTTCCTGAAATAGGTTGATTTTTGAGGAATCCACCATTAATGCCAAGGGATCAGTTCTGTAGGGCGGTTGGGTTAACCGCCGGAGCTGTTTCGTTGGCGTTTTATAAGAACGCCCTACAGTATGCGAGATCATTCGCAAAGCAAAGATTATCTTCAGAAAGGGACCCCTATATAGGTATTAACTGCAACCCAGTACCTATTAATTAGGTATCAGTACCTATTTCCGCTTCCATCTGGCGTCAGGACCACGGCCAAGACAAATCACTCTTCCCGCTTCTCTTTCTTCCCGTAAGATCCGGCGAATCAAATCGATCCCGACATGGGGGCAACGATCCTGGATCTCTTTTAGAGCGAATTCTCCAGTTATAGAGCGAATAGCCTCTAAGAACATATCCGTCTTCGCGCCCCGGGCAGTGGTCAGGGATCCAACTCGCTTTTCGAATTCCCTATAGGCCGCAATCAAAACCCCCAGAAAGTACTCAATCCACGGCATTAAATTGTGACTCCCCTCGTGCTAACCCTGGGAAGACTGCCAAAGACAGTCGTAATAGCTCTCCTTGGTTTGCTCCACCAATTTCTCAAGACTAATGAAACGACCTACTTCATAACCGGCCTGGTATAGCAGGAGCAGCCCAAGCACGCGAGCCATCCTGCCGTTGCCGTCCAAGAACGGGTGAATACACAAGAAATCTAGAAGATAGGCGGGAATCAGGAGGAGTTTTTCCAATTCATTCTTCTGCC
>JBGPHY010000379.1:0-6133 GCA_041484625.1 Terriglobia bacterium
CTCCTTTTTGGCTACAGCTGCTTTATCTACCAGCTCGGACCCCACCGCCAGCGCTGACGATCCGGCAGCAATAAAGTCTGCGGCAGTACTCAGGTTGACCCTTCCAGTTGGGATGAAATCAATCTGAGGAAATGGACCTTTAAGGGCTTTGATATACTTGGGGCCTTCCACATTATCACAAGGGAAGATTTTGACAAAATCCGCTCCCGCCTCCCAGGCTGTCAAGACCTCCGTGGGGGTGAGCGCTCCTGGAATCACAACTTTGCTGTAGCGCTTGCAGACTTCGATGGTGGAAACTCTCAGGGAGGGGGTAACTACGAACTGGGCTCCGGCCAAGATGACTGCCCGCGCGGTTTCGGCATCGAGGACGGTTCCCGCACCGAGCAGGACCTCATTGCCGTAATGTTCCGCCACCTTTTCGATCACCCGGATGGCTCCGGGCACGGTCATGGTGATCTCCAGGATGGAGAGTCCGCCGGCCTTGATCGCATCGACAATGGAGATAGCCTCGTCGGCGGAGTTTGCACGAACTACTGGGACCAAACCCACTTCAATCATCCGTTGGATGACTTTTAGATTCGGCATAGTGACCTCGCGAGAATGGACTGGATGAAAAGAATTCGGGCTCTCATTGGGTTCGGAGCTTCGGAACCGAGGCGCATTACCTCAAAATTACGAAGCTCTGCTTCTTGAAATCGGTAAATAGCTTTCGGATCTTGTGATCCCGCACTCTCACTGCCTTCTTTTCAATTTGTCTCTTGGGGAGAATCTTGGGAATGCACAGGAAAGCATCTCCCATCCCCAGCAGAAATGAAAAGCGGAAAGTCAAAACAGCCTGCACGGCCAGCAGTCCTAGAGACAGAACATGCATGAACATCATTCCTGGATCGTGAAGGTTCTTCCAGATGAAAATGAATCGATTGCGAGCATTAATCCGGTTGACTCGGAAGCGATGATAGGCTCCCTTAATGGTCGTGCTGGCATCGTGGTACACCAGACTCCGCGGTTCATACAAAACTATCCAACCCCGCTTCCAGGCGCGGTAAGAGAGTTCAACATCCTCCCAGTAGAAGGGAGACATCAAGGTGTCAAATCCGCCCACGGCCAGGAGCTTTTTCCGGTCGAAAGCGCAGAGTCCCCCACAGACCGTAAATGAATAAAGAAGGGGCTTGTCCGAAGTGGTCGTCAGGTCACCACAGTGGACGTCGTAGTTCCGATAGGCTTTCCAAAACCCCATGCGAAATTCGCCGATTTTCCCGCCGTTGCAGAACGTTTTTTGATCCCTCGCCAGGGCTTTGAAAGTGATTCCAAAGACGGATTCATCCTCAAAGTCCGACAAAACCGGCAGGAGGAAATCCTTGTGGACTTGCACGTCGTTGTTGAGAAGGATGACGACGTCATAGCGACAAGCTGAAAAACCCAGGTTGCAGGCGACAGCAAATCCGTTGTTCCGGCGGCGGGTAATGAGTTTCACACGCTTCTCGGGGATGGACTCGATCCAGGGGATGGTGTCATCAAAGCTGCCGTCGTCCACCACAATGATCTCCCACTCTCCGCCGGTCTGCTTTTCGAATTCGGAGGTAGCCGCCAGCAGCGAGGGAAACATTTCTTCCAGTAAGAATCGCCCGTTCCAAGATGGGATAACGATACTAACCGATCGGTGGGAGAAGGATATCATCCAGGATGGCTCTTGAAAACTCGGGCGAGGCGTTGGACTCCAAGCGCGATATTATCTTCATTTTCTCTGGAAAAAGCGAGCCGCATGGTGTGGGAACCCTCACCGTTGACATGAAAGGGCTGGCCAATGACGTAAGAGACCCTCTCGCTCTCCAGACACTCCAGCAAAAGCTCTCCGCTGTCCAGATGACGAGGGAGGCTGAGCCAGAGGAACAGGCCGCCGGCCGGACGCGTCCACTGGATTCCTGCGGGCATATGGTCCACCAAAGCATTTAACATCGCCCGGCACTTGGCCTGGTAAAAAACCCGGATTCCGGGAAGATGTTTCTGAATAATCCCTTGCTTCCAGCATTCCGCCACGATTCTCTGGTCCAGCATGCTGCCGCACAGATCACAGGCTTGCTTGGCCAGGTCCAACTTCTCTATGATGGGTGCAGCCGCCACGACCCATCCGGTTCTTAATCCGGGAGCGAGGATCTTTGAAAAGGTCGAAATGTAAATGACTCGCCCGCCCAGGTCGAAGGACTTTACGGGCACGAGATCGGCCGGTTGCGAAGAGTCAAAGTAGACTTCTCCATAGGGATCATCCTCCACCAACAGCAGATCATACTCATCCGCCACTTCCAGAAGCTTCCGGCGCTTGGCAGGAGATAGAGTCACCCCTGAAGGATTCTGAAAATTGGGAATCAGGTAGATGACCTTGGCTCGACCACCTTCACCACGAATCTGCCGGATTCTTGCAACCAAGTCCTCGATTTCGATTCCGTCGTCCGCCTGCCTCACTCCTACCATTCGGGCCTGAAGGTTGCGAAAAACGGAAATGGCGCCGATGTAACTGGGCAGTTCGAAAAAGACCGTATCACCCGGATCGACCAGGATCCGTCCCAACAGGTCGAGAGCCTGTTGCGAACCACCTGTGATGGCCACTTCCTCGCGCCTAACTCCCGGCAAACCTCTCTCTGCGCATAATTCCATGACCGCATCAATCAGACCTGAATGGCCCAGTGTCGCTCCGTATTGCAGGGCGCATTGGCTCTCTCCAGCCAGCACCTTCGATGTCACCCCCAGGATCTCTTCAGCCGGAAAGGTTTCCACACTTGGCGCTCCAGCGGAGAAGCTGATGATTCCAGCCTGGCTGGACATCTGGGCCATTTTGCGAATGGCCGAGTACTGCATGCAGGCCGCGTCTCCAGAAAAATAATGGCCGTAATCCATGATAGTCGTTGCGGCAGAAAGCCACCTGCCGAAGGGAATTCTCTTTACTCTCTGTCCCTGATCTTCCACCCGACCAGTTGCTCTGCTATGGCCACAGAGTTGATCGCCGCCAGGCGGAGATTATCGGCCACAGCCCAAAGCCATAGCCCCCGAGGGTTGGTCAGATCCGCTTTCAGCCCTCCGACTTGGATCAAGTCGGTGCCGGCCGCCTGTACCGGGGACGGAGGCTCTTCCCCCGCCGGGATCACTTCGATGAGATCCGATCGCAGGGCGGACTCCAACTGATCAAGATCCGGTACGGAGTCGCTCTCCAGAAACATGGAGAAACAATAGGAATGAAACACCGGAACCTGGATGACGGTTAGGGCCGGAAGAAAGCTCCGGTCTTTCAAAAGCTCCCGCAGATGACTGACAATGACCTTTTCTGTTTCCTGGAGATTCTCGATTGATGCATCGCCGAGACGAGATAGCAGATTGAAAGCCAATTGGCGGTCAAACACCGCCTGCGGACTGGGCTGGAAGGAAAGGATGTTGAGAGTTTGCCTTTCCAGCTCCTCCACTCCTGGACTGCCATGCTCAGAAACCGGTTCAAACACATTCACTACCCCACGCTGAAAACGGCAGCTGGAACTTAATCGTTCCAGGATGGCGGTTAGGACCAGAGCTGCAGGATGGGGCGAGCGGACAATACCGTAGAAGGGGGTGACCAGGGAAGAGAGGAGTTCCACACTCCCCGAGCACAGGGGAAACCTGGGATCGTCCGGAAAGGCATGGGTCAAATCAATGGCGAGGAACTGGTTCCGCTCGGCCAGGGGTGCGAACCTTCGGGTGGACTCAGGATCTCCAACGAAAAAGGCCAGGTCGAGAGATTCGAAACTGTCTTCGATGATTTCCAGGGAGACTACCGGTTCCCCTCCGAATTCGCTCAACCTCCCCAAGTCCTCATCCCGATCCATTTGCACAAGCCTGGCAATGGGGAACTTCCTTTCCGAGAGAACGGTCTTCACTTCCTGTCCTCTCAGGGTAGAAGCACCGACCATCCCCACCCTGATTTCTCCTGCCCGTCGAGAATTCATGAATCAGTCACCGTCTTCCGCCTGAGCCACCAGAGGTTTCGGGGTAAGCCCCCCTTCTTTTCTATGCCTGATCAAGCCGTAAACCTTGGTGATCAACCCGGAAGAGGCATAAACCGTAGCCAGGATGAGGAGGACGATCTGCGAGTAGAGGTAAATCAGGGCAATCAGGAGGGCCAGCAAGGACACGCTCACGTAAGACCGCCGGCTGCGCAGGTCGATGTGTTTGAAACTTGGGTAACGAATGGTACTAATCATCAGGAAGGCCAGAAAGCCCACCACCAGGTTCCACAGTGCTCCCACCAGCCAATGGTCAATAGGATCCGGGATAAAGTGAACGATGGCCGCGATCAGTCCTGCGCCGGCAGGGATAGGCATCCCGACAAAGCTCTTCTTAGAGGAGAGTCCGGTAAACTGGGAACGCGTACTTTGGATATTAAAGCGAGCCAAGCGCATCACACCGCAGATGACGAAGGCAAAGCAAACGATCCATCCGATTTGCTGGACATGTTTTGCGTAGGGGGGATAGGTGGGGGCAATAGATTTCAGCCCCCAGACATAAGCCAGGACCGCCGGAGCCATACCAAAGGTCATGGCATCCGCCAACGAGTCGATCTGGGTTCCGAACTCACTGCAGGAATTGGTGAGCCGGGCGATACGTCCATCCAGTCCGTCACAAACAACGGCAAGACCGAGGGCAATAGAGGCAAGGTCGAATTCGCCCTTGAGTGTGCTGATGATGGCATAGAAACCACAAAAAATCGTGCCTATGGTAAAGAGGGTGGGCAAGATGTAAACACCGCGCCGGAATCTGCGATTCTTCCTTTCCGTCTCATGCATGGCTGAACCTCCCGATCACGCTGGTCCCGCCTCGGACCTTCTCCCCCAAGCTTACAGCAGGTCGCGCGTCATTTGGAAGGAATACGTCCACTCGTGATCCGAACTTGATCAAGCCAATTCGCTCTCCCTTCATCACCACATCTCCCGCTTTCTTCCAGCACACGACCCGTCGCGCCAGCACCCCAGCAATCTGACTGAACCGAATACGGCTCCGGCTATTGCTGATCACCAAAATATTCTGCTCATTCTCCAACGATGCACTTTCCCGAAAGGCAGCCCTGAACTTTCCCGGCCTATATTCCACGTTCTCAACTCGCCCCTCCATCGGAGCCCGGTTAATATGAACATTAAATATCGACAAGAAGATAGAAATTTGCGTGGTTCCATCAGCGGCCGACACCATGCGGACAATCTTCCCGTCGGCCGGAGAAACAATCGTAGACGGATCTGCAGGGATATTCCTTTGCGGGTCGCGAAAGAAGTAGACGATAAACCCGGCCAGCAACAGGAAAACCAACCCAATCCATCTGTATCCGAAAAAAAGAGACAGGACCGTCACTAATAAGAGAGGCAGCAGAATTGAATAGGCGTCTTTTGCCATAGTATTTGGAATTGCAGCCTAAATTGCAGGCTTTTAACCTTATCAGACATCTTCCGGCGAATGGGACGAAGAGATCCACCTCTAACCGGAAAGGGAGTTCATTATATCTCAGTGTCCGAACACGAAAAAGGCCAACAACAAAACGGGGGAATCCTGAGATTCCCCCGTTTTTCACTTATCCGATCAACACAACCTAACAAAACCCGAATGATTCAGAGAACCCGCTACTTGCAGTTTCCACCGTGAGAGGTTGTCTGCTGGCGCTGCTTCTGGATAATGATCTCCATCTGGTCTTTAATCTGCAATTTCTTTTTCTTCAATTTTATCTCTTCGATCTTTTCCTCTTCCGACAGGTAGCTCTTATGAATCAACTTTTCCAACTGTTCCGCGTAGCTGGAATGTCTTTGGGCCAGTCTTCGATACTCTTCATTAGATTGCAACAATTGCTGCTTGATATCTAATGTGTCACGAACGACTAATTCCATGAACTGCCCTCCTTTGTCGAGAGAAATTTAGTCTTGCGGATGGGTTTCGGGGCGCACACTGTGATTAGACCGTAGCACAACCGTGGGGTCAATTCAAGAAAAAATTGTTGCTTCCGGCAAAGCCGTAAGATCTCACAAAGTCAGCACAAAGTGTTATTTTTCAAAGCATTAGAGATCATAGCTTCAGATAATCTTTGAGCCTTTTGGAGTGAGAGCGGCTCACTGGGATTTCGGTCTGCTTC
>JBGPHY010000380.1:0-6129 GCA_041484625.1 Terriglobia bacterium
AGGGGGACGAGATATTGTCGATCGACCGAGAACGGTTCCTGAGGAAGAAAGCCACCATCTGCCGAAGCCACTGTGCCCGTAGTAATCAGCCTGACGGGCCTCGGGCTCAGCCACGCCGCGGCGTGGACTTGGCGAGAGCGAGGCTCGAAGCGAGTCCGGTAGGGACGCTACACGGATCTTCCGCCGGCAGGAGTGGACTTGAGGGTGGGGCGCCCCCTGTGGCGTTGATAGAGGCATTTGCGGCTGAGCTTGGTTCGAATTAAGCACTTCTCACGAAAATAGATTCCACACTGCAGGCAGAGCTCCTCTGCAGCGGGACCTGACTCTACGATGTGAGCAGAAAGCTGATCGAGAAACTCAGCGACTCGATGGAGTTCTTCTGCGGGTAACTTTTCGAAGATCTCCATCAGTTTCTGACTTCTCGCTGTCTCGTAAAGTGCTAGAAGCCGCCGTCCAGCCGCCGTCAGGGAGAGACTGATCGCGCGCCGATCTTCGGCTTCAGTGCGCCTCATCAACATCTCTCGAACCAGCTTATCTACAGCCTTGCTGGCAGCTGGATCACTGACCCCCAAAAACGCTGCCACGTCTCCAATCGTTTGGGCGTCAGCTAAACCGACCAACTTCAGGAGCTTTAGCTGGGAATGGGTGAGCCTGTCACCGAGTGTCTCGCGCAGCAGCCTTTTTTCGATCACCTCGCTAACCGTGGACACAAGGACGTGCGCGCTGCCGAGGAAATCATTGATTAGATCTGCTCTCCCGCTGTCTATCATCGTCTCTTGCTCCTCCTATTAGCTTCTCCGGCCCATTTCTGCGAGGGACAGGCCGAGTCTGGTTGCATCCACATCCCAGAGAGATGCGGGCTCCAGTCGGACCATGTACATCTTATATCATCACTATAGAGATTATTGCCCCCGCCAGAACTACCCAAAGAATATCGACCTTCACAAGCAAGGCAACAAGAGCACTGCAGGCAAGGAGAGTGCGAGCCTTGTCCCACTGCACATTCAGGCCGAAGCGAAAAGTGACCGTAAAAAGAAGGCCAACGAAAGAACACAGCACACCGCCGGTGGCCGCCGTGAAATAAGACGAAGAAAGCAGTTTATCAAAATAAGGCGCCGTCCAGATTACCATCAGGAACGAAGGCAAGAAGATACCGATTGTGGCAATAAATCCCCCCAGCGGCCCATGCACAATGCAGCCAATGAAAGTGGAGGTGATCACAATCGGGCCCGGAGTAATCTGTCCCAGCACAATTCCGTTCAGAAAGGTTGGCCCGTCGATCCAACCGCGGACCTCCACGATCTCGTGAAACATAAGAGGAATGGAAGCGAAGCCGCCCCCGAAAGCGAACAAATCCACAACTGACATGAGCGCAGCCAGATCAAATAGCCGGCGCCGGACAAGGAAGAGCACGATGAAACCGATGCCGGCAATTGCCAAGAGAATCAGAAGGCCGCTCTGGCAGCGCACTATCGTTGAACCATTCCCGGATCGCCGGGCGTATGGTTTAAGCTTGAGCACAAGCCCCATCAATGAAGCCGACAGGATAACTGCTATTGGGTTCACCCCGAATCCAAACAGGATGGCAGCGACGAGGGCGATGGTTGTACCTCTCCACTCTTTCAGAGTAGTCCGGCCAAATAATACCGTGGCATTTGCGACAATGGCAACGATGATAGCCTCAAGCCCCTGAAAAGCTGACACTACTACCGGGAGGGTGTGGGTTCGTGCGTACAGCAACGAGAGTGTCATCATGAGGACGAACGCTGGAAAGCCGAACCCGATGAAGCTTGCGGCCGCACCAGCCAGCCCCCGCGTTCTAAACCCGACATAAGCTGCCGTCTGCATGGCAGTTGCTCCAGGAATTACCTGACAAAGAGCGACACCTTCGAGAAATGATCCTCCTTCTAGCCAATGCTTCTCTTCCACAACCATCCTGCGGATATAGGCTACCATGGATGGGCCGCCGAACGAAGTAGCCCCCAGTCTCAAAAAAGAAAGGAACAGCCCAGGGATTGATGGTTTCGCAGCGTCAGTCGCTGCCGGAACTGCACCATGTGAAGGGCTCATCGAGTGGCTACCACACGATTTCGATGTTTTGCTCTCTAGTCTGACGATGGGTTGGCTCTCTACCAATTGCACGCTCCGATCCCTGCCTTTGTCCCGAGCCGACCTGACGATTGTCACAACTGGGTCTTCCGAACTCAAAGCCGGTAGCGCCACATCAAGTAGGGATAAGAGGCCCCATCGACGCCAGTGGACTGGGTGAGGTACTCACCCGGAAAAAAATGAGCGAATCCGGAGCCCAACTCGACATGTTTCGAATACTGGAACACAATAAACAAGTCGATCTCTCCACCCACTCGGCTGCTGGTCGCAAACGGATTGCGAACGACTGGTGTGCCGTCCTTTGCGTAGAGGGCATCTTGCCGGGTTGCCAGCCGAAAATCATGGTATTCGAGGTTGAGAGTGTACTTCCTAGCAAGCTTCCACTCCATTTTTCCTGCGAGGTCGTGAATGTTGCGCCAGCCAATTCGGTCGAGCGTTCCAAGCTTGTCGTGACTTGTCGGGTACAACTGGTCGAAGGTGCCGTCCCGCCCGTCGCGAGGGTTGCTGTCGCCGGAGGCGTAGTTGTATTCAGCCGCCAGCCGTACTGCCTTTTCGGGGAAGGGTGGCTTATAGCCGAGCTGCCAGTGCCCTCCCCAGGCACGCACACGATCACGCGATCTGTGGCCGGTTTGGACAGGAATTTCGAGCCTATAGTCGAAGTTATGAGGTAGCTTGCCATTCATGCGTGTTCCAAAGGTGTAAAGGTCCAGGTCGCCGATTGGGCCCAGCTCGCTGCGCGCCCGAGAGTTGGTTTTCACCAGAAAATAGAGCTCAACCACTTCGGTAAAGGGCCGGGAAGGCAAATTCTCGAACGAGGTATAGCACCCGTGAAACTTGTTGTTAAAGTGAGGACGATCGAAACTACCGTTGACGGGGACCACGACAGAAGAGGTAAACCAGTCAAGCTGCGTTCCGGCCTTCTTGTACGTGAGGCGTGCGGCGTCAAATGTCCGGCCTACGTTTCCCCAGTTGGAGTTGCCGATCAGCCGGCCGTTCCCGAAAACCAACTCCTGGCGTCCCACTCGAAATCCCCAAGGGCCTTTCTCGGTGCGGCCAAACTCGACATAGCCCTGGTGAAAGTCCACAGGATCGGCAACGGAACCGGGGACGGGCGCCCTGCTGTAACCCGGCGCCCTGGAGTCCTGCACCTGCAGGAAAAACCGCAGCCATTCGTTGGCCTCGATGGAGACGTTCAGTCGGAGCCGCGAGAGGTAATAGGTGTCATTGAGTCCGGGAAGGAAGTTGATGCTGGTGTTGGCTTCCAATCGACCACGGAGATCGGTGCCAAGTGTCAACCAGCGGTGTTTTCCTGCGTCCCCATCTGCGTCGGCAGTCTGAGTCGCCGCCTGGGCCACCGGTTGAGTACTCCTCGTTTCCTCTCCAGCCACAAGACACGGTCGTTCAACTAATGCAAAGAGGGCGAAACACAGAACCAGGAGGATCTGCCACGTCATCAACCCTTTAACCATGAGGGATTCCCTCCTCGCAGACCACTGGTGGCGTCAAGGTGCGCTCAATGCCACTCCCATTCAATAAAGCCGGGTTTGACGTTTGTCATGGCGTTGACAATCAGCTCCACAACGCCCCCGTAGAGGATCCGGTGGTCTTCCCAGAGGTTATAGTAGGCCAGCAAGTCCCGAAACTGCCCCTTGCAGTTGCTGCAGGGCGCACAAATGTACTTTGGGATGGAGGGTTCCAGACAGTCAGCAAAGGCGTTGAGGATCTGGGCGAGCTTTTTGCGGCCGGAGACGTGGAAGCGCCAATCTGGGAAGTTATGCCCGCTCATGATAGCAAAACCGCTGCCGCCGCCACAGCAGTAATTGTCGACCCCGTGGGGTTCCATCTCCCTGAACTGGGGGCAGATTTTGCGGATTATTTCGCGCTGGGGCTCGACCACGCCCATCAGGCGCACCAGGTTGCAGGGGTCGTGGAGCGTGACAGGAAAGTCGTTGCGGCTGGGGTCGAGCCGGATGCGGCCGCTCATGACGATTTCGTGGAGCAACGTCATGGAGCTTTCCCGCGGGATGTTCAGGTCCCCGGTGAGGAGGCGGTCTGCAATGACCGACAGCGCCTTATGGGCGTGGCCGCACTCGCCCAGGACGATTTTCTTGACCTTGAGCTTCCGGGCCGCCTCCGCATGGCGCACCGCCACCCTCGCAAATTGTGCGTCGTCATACCATAGACCGTAGTTAATGGAATCGTAAGCTGGCGCCTCGGAAGCGAGGGTCCATTTGACACCGGCGGCCGTCAGGACCACTGCGAAAGCGCCGGGGTTTTCGGGCCACGCCAGAATTTCACCCGCGTTGTGCATCAGCAAAACATCAGCGCCCTCGACGTCCCAGGGCGTTTCTATCATCATCCCGGTTTTTTCAGTCATCTCCTCGTCGATGAACTCCATGTTGTCCTTGACAATGGCGGGAGTCATCCCCGTAGACGAACCCACTTTGAGTTGCAGCATGGAGCCGTTGTCGTGGATTTCTTTAGGGGCAATGCCCATTTCCTGACTGAAGATCTTCCTGAGCTCATGGACGACCAAACCGTTGTCCGCCCCAATGGGACAGGTCTGGGCACAGCGGCGGCACAGGTTGCACCGATAAGACAATTCGATCAGGCGAGCCACCAACGGCCAGTTGAGTTTGATCTCACCATGTTGCCAGGCGGACAACAGGCCGCCACCCTTGACGTACTTGAAGTAAAGCCTGCGCAGGATTTCGGACCGGAACGTAGGCCGGTAGATCTCGTTGCGCCCGCTGGCTTCGAAAATGTGGCAAGCGTCCGAGCAGGTCTGGCATTTGGCGCAATGCTCCATGGTAAGGACCAGCGGCTGCAGGAACGTCCAGTTGTTTTCTTTCGTGAAGAGCTTGTCCAGACCGGAAAGAAACTTGCCCACCATTTCTTTCTCCTCTTCCTCAGTCTTCGGCTGGGGAACGCTCACGGCGCAAGTGTCATCGAGAGAACACTCATACTTCTCCTTGACCTGCGGGGAGAGGGGCTTCCATTCGGGCTCCTTGGAAGGGTCGCCGAGAGGTTGTGGAAGAGGCATCAAGTCCTTGTTTTCGAGGTGTATCAAGGGTTGTCTGTCACGCTGCCAGGTGTCAGAAATCTTGATCTTATCTTTCATTTCTTTGTCCCGTTGGTCGGATTCGTCATCGCAATGTCGCTCCAATTCCTTAAACCGTCAGCTCCCACGTGGGCAGCAGACCAGGTGAGTCGATAGGTCAAATACTCGGCAATCCGGGCCTGTATCTTTGCCCGCTTTGCACTGGGCACATCGTCCCAGCGAACCGAGTGATAGGTGAAGTATTTCGCAATGAAGTGGGACATGTGAGTAAGGGGAATATACGCGACGAGCAACGCCCCTGCAAACAGGCCAGCCGCCAGAATCCCGGGAACTCTCAGGCTGGTGTCGAAAGTCAAAAGGCCGTGGGCCAGAGCCATCGGGCCGGGGGAATCAGGCCCCTTGAAGGCATAGCCGGAAAGAAGCAAGCCTATCGCCACTACGAAGAAGAGGAGGTTGAAAACGTCGCCCTTCGTGGTGTAGTTCTTCAGCTCTTCGTCGGAGAGGCGGCGGATCAGCAGCCCTAGGGCACCCAGGATGCAAAGTACAGATCCCAATAGACCAGTATACGTATACAGGTTGTGCAAACCGGGGCCTAACCCGCTCAATGTCACGTCAGGAGTAGCCGAGCTGAGCAAGGCGCGGAGCGTAACAAGCCCCGAGGCGCCAATCAGGAGATAAAGGCCGAAATGAAAAGGGAAGGAGCGGAACCACATCTTCCGATTGAATTCCCAGAGGCCCTTCAAAAAGAGCATCTCGGGGACCATGACCTTGAGCTCGCCCCACAGATTGAAGTGGGTCGGTTGAGTCCACCAGTCTGTGGTCTCGAAGTAGGAGCCGCCGTGCTTAACCCGGGTTGCATCTTCATGGGGCACGGGGTAAAGCTCCCAGCGGAGATGAACTGGCATTCTCGCGTAACGAACAGCCCTGATTACGCAGGCCGAGAGAAAAACCAGCGCCGA
>JBGPHY010000381.1:0-6110 GCA_041484625.1 Terriglobia bacterium
AGGCCAATGATGCAAAGACGTATTTTCATGACTCAATCGGCATTTGCCGCAGCGGCAGCCCTGGTTCCTCCCGGAACTTGGAGCGGGGAGAACGACCATCAAGCGGTGGTTCGATATCCTGACCCCGCCATTGTGACTCTCGAACCACGTTTCGAGAAATACCGCCAGTTCAACGCTGCCGTGGAGCGGCTTTGGACCGGTGCGCGCTGGGCCGAAGGGCCGGTCTGGTTCGGAGATGGCCGCTATCTGCTCTTCAGCGACATACCAAACAACCGTATCCTGCGCTGGACGGAGGAAACAGGACAAGTCAGCGTTTTCCGAAGCCCCTCGAACTACACAAACGGCAACACGCGCGACCGACAAGGCCGGCTAATCAGTTGCGAAGGTGGTTCGCGCAGTGTGACTCGTACTGAACTTGACGGAACGATCACCGTACTCCTTGACCGTTACCAGGGCAAACGGCTCAACTCGCCCAACGATGTGGTCGTGCACTCGAACGGCAGCATTTGGTTTACCGATCCAACCTACGGAATTCTTTCGGATTACGAAGGGAACGTGGGCAAATCCGAACTGCCGACAAACGTTTACCGCTTGGATCCAGCCACCGGGGAGGCGGAAGTGGTGGTCGGCGACATCCCCATGCCCAATGGACTGTGTTTCTCCCCTGACGAAAAGCGTCTCTACATCGTCGGACAACCGCCCGGAAAGTCCGAATATACCCAAGTATTCAATGTACTTGAAGGCCGGAAGTTGGCGAACGGTCGGCTCTATTGTGATATGGGCAAAGACGGTTCCGACGGCATCCGTTGCGATGTGGACGGTAATGTGTGGGCGGCGGCCGCAGGTGGCGGTGAAGGCCATGACGGCGTGCGCATCTTCGCTCCGGACGGGAAGCTGATCGGGCAGATTCGCTTGCCCGAGGCCTGCGCCAATCTCGGTTTTGGCGGGGCCAAACGCAACAGGCTGTTCATGACAGCCAGCCAGTCGCTTTATGCGCTCTACGTCAACACCAAGGGCGCGCAGTTGCCATAAACGGGAAGATTCTGCTTAATCGAAAAGGAGAAACGACAGTGAAATCTGAATGCAATTCAAGACTAGGATTAGTAAGCTTGGTATGCATTTTCCTAATGGCCCCCATTGTTCTTGCCCAGGAACTTCCAACCGACAAGCCTGAGGCTTTGGGCATCTCTTCGGCCCGTTTGAAAAGCCTGGATTCGGCAATGCAGCGTTATGTAGACGAAGGGAAACTCGCGGGGCTGCTTACTATGATCGCCCGTCGCGGCAAAGTGGTTCACTTCGAGACCTATGGGTATATGGACAAAGAGACCGCGACCCCCATGAAAAAGGACACCATCTTCCGCATTGCCTCATTGACCAAGCAGGTTACTTCCGTCGCCATCATGATGCTTTTCGAGGAGGGGCGATTCCAGTTGGATGACCCGGTCTCCCGGTACATCCCGGAATTCAAGAATATGACTGTCTATGCAGGAGGAAGCCCTGAAAATTTGAAGACGGAAAAGTTGAACAGCGAATTGACGATCCGGCATCTTCTGACTTTGACCTCCGGCTTGATTTACGGGGAGCCAGGTATGGGTGACGAGACCATTGTTTCAGTGTATAAAAAAGCAGACCTTGAGAATCCCCACCGTACGCTGAAAGAGATGATTGCGATAATCTGCCGCCTTCCCTTTGCATACTAACCGGGCAGCCGTTTTAGTTCAGGAGTGCAACATGATGTCCTGGCGTACCTGGTGCAGATCATCTCCGGGATGCCGTTTGATCAGTTCCTGGCTCAGAGGATCTTCAACCCGCTGAAGATGAAGGATACAGGGTTCTATGTTCCCGGTGACAAGCTGAGCCGGTTTGCATCTGAGTATGGACTGGACGAAAAAGGCGGGATCAAGAAAATCGACGATCCGCGAAGCAGTGTGTATGCGAAACCTGTCAGCTGGCTCTCCGGCGGGGGCGGACTGCTTTCAACGGCCCAGGATTACATGCGGTTCGCACAGATGATTTTGAATGGCGGTCAGCTGGAGGGAGCACGAATTCTGAGCCCGAAAACCCTGCAGCTTATGATGACAAATCATATCCCGGGAACCCTGGCGCCTTTCCCGGACAAATATCCAATGCCAGACTGGAATCTGCGCGGATATGGATTTGGCCTGGGATTCGCAGTGATGATGGATCTCGCCAAAGCTGACATTTTGGGCTCAGAGGGTATGTGCTATTTTGCTGGAGGCAACAATGTTTTCGTTTTTGTCGATCCGCGGGAAGAGCTGGTAAGCATGGTCTGGACCCAGTTTGAACCGTTTTGTTATTACCCACTGAACAAACAATTCCAAGTCCTGGCTTATCAAAGCTTGGTGGAAAGTTACAAAAAACGATGAGGGTATTTCAGAGCGTCTTCTGAACATTGTATGTCCTGAGAGGGATTATTTTTACCTCAGAGGTTTACGTAATAATAATCAAATAGTCAGGAGCGGCACCAATAAAGGCCCTTGATGTGCATTGATCTACGGTTCCCCTCCTTAGAAAAGGAGGGGATAGACGGAGTGCGTCAGGGGTGGTTGGAAATACGAGGTTCCGTGCGGAGTGAAGGTTCGAGCACCACCCCCCTCTCGACTACGTCTCGAGGACCCCTCCTCAATTTGAGGAGGGGAGTTCGAATCGATGAGCCTGCGGGATTGTTCGAAGTTACAAATTCTAATTCAAAAAAGGAGGGTGTTATGAAACGCATTGTCATCATGGTTGCCATGGCCGTATTGCTTTTGTCGATTGCCACCCAAGCACAGGCTCCAGTTCCCAAGCCAGGGCCGGAGCATAAGAAATTGGAGATTTGGATCGGAGATTGGACCTTTGTGGAGGAGGGCCCAGCAACTCCGTTTGGCCCCGCCTATAAAATCAGTGGAAAATCGAGTGTCAAACCGATACTGGGCGGCTTTTTCATCGAGTTTCGCATTGAAGCAAAAGGAACTGCTGGCCCAGTACAGTACTTTGAAGTCGATAGCTACAACCCCGAGACGAAGAAGTATACCTGGAACGGTTTTGCCAGCGACGGTAGCATCCATACAGTGACCTATGCTATCGAAGGCACCTCAGTTCCCTACTCTGGGACAGAGGTTATCAATGGGAAGCAGGCCAAAATCAGAGGCACTATCACTTTCACCCCCGATTTCATGCACTCGGAGGAAAAGCGCGAGATCTCAGCCGACGGCAAGACTTGGATGCCATTTTTCGAGGGAAAGGCCACAAAAGTTAAATCGTCGTCAAAGTAGAAGTACTAGGCATGGGCTGGGGTTGCATTGTGTTCTGTTCCAATTCAACCAAGCCGCAGCAGCACCCATTTAGTGAGCTGGTTTTTGACGAATTATCCGAGGCCGACGAAAGTGGCCAATCCTGTAGGGCGGTTGTGTCAACCGCCGTTGCGTAGGGTTATCCTCTGCAGGGTGGTTGTGTCAATCGCCGTACAGCGGGTGGCGTTTTGCAAAAACGCCCTGCAGGGGTGGCGTTTATAAAAACGCCCTACAGATAAAAGCCCACGCCTCGCTGAAATGCGCTCAGCGTGGCTACCAGTTCACCGGTGGGACCTTCACGTGATCGGCAAAACGATTTCACTGGCATAAAGAACCCGTAACGTCTCGTGTCGCCCAGTTGCTGGGAATCCAAACGGAATGCTCTAAAAGGAGCGAACATGAAAATCAAAAAAAGAGTGTTCTTCGTAATCTTCACATGTCTGGCATCGGCAGCATCATTCCCGTTGCCTCGTGGGCCTTTCGAATCCGCTGCGTTGGCAGCTGGTACTCAAATTCATTCGGGCTCCGCAGCTTTCGCTGGCCGTGTCGAAGGAGACAGGATTCCGAAAGTCATCCAATTGAGCGGCTCTGCCTATGAACGTGGACTCCAGCAGGGGAAGGAACTACGCCAGGAAATTGCCCGGATTGTGGAATTATGGAAGAAGGACCTCGCCATTCAATCCAAGATGGATCCGGATGCTTTTCTGAACACCTTTTTGGCCGAAACCAATTTCGAGCCAGCCATCAAGAAGTGGACTCCTGATCTTCTGGATGAAATCAGGGGGATCGCAGCAGGTTCGGGCCAGCCGTATCCGACCATGCTGGCGTATCAGCTGGTTGACGAACTATGGGTTTATCTCGACAAGAGCAATGCTCATCATTGCAGCAGCCTGGGCGTGATCCGGAGCAGCTCCCACCCTGCCATCGTGGCTCAGAACATGGACCTGGAGAATTTCCGCGATGGTTCCCAGGTGGTCCTTCACATTGCCGAAGATCCTGCTCACCCCGAACAGTTTATTTTCACTTCAGCCGGATTTATCGCAACCAATGGTATGAACAACCGGTCCATTGGGATCACATGCAACACGCTGATGGAGCTGAGTGCATCGCCTGACGGGCTTCCTGTCGCCTGTGTGGTGCGTGGTGTGCTGGCAAGGAGCAGCGGCACGGAGGTGCTGGACTTCATCAAAACCATCAAGCACGCCTCCGGTCAAAATTACATCATCGGCATTGGCGACCGAGTTTACGACTTTGAGGCTTCAGCCAATAAGGTCGTGGAGTTCCGGCCGGTCAAGGACGGCAGCGTCGTTTATCACACGAACCATCCTCTGGCCAATGATGATTGGAAGCCATGGCACGAGAAAAAGAAGCAGGAACTGAAGCCTGAGGAGGTGAACCAAGGCAACAGCCAGGTCCGGCTAAGCTCGCTAACCGCACGCCTGCACAAGCCTGCCTCCGCCATCGGCGAGCAGGTGATCAAAGAAACACTTCAGTCCAGGGATTCCAAGGAGCACCCGATCTGTCGCACTTTGGCCGAGAGTGGATTTTATTCTTTCGGCGCGACGATCATGACTCTGTCTGACAAGCCCTATTTCCAAGTGACCATGGGGCCTCCCGACACGAACAAGTTCCTGCGGCTTGAATTTTCCCGGGTCCCGGGCAAATAGGTAATTTGTTTCGTCATTTCGCAGGCTGAAAGGAGGTAGTTCAAAAATGCATGATTACACTCACCATTACTTCCCATCGCAGCATCAACTTCAATCTCGCCGGGACTTTTTCCGGATGTTGATCGGCGGCCCGCTGGCAGGAGCTTCCATCCTGGAACTGGCCTGGCACCGGGCAGCCTGGGCGCGCGCCTTGGCACCAGCTGCCGCCGTGCCACTTTTCGAGATCGAGAAGGTGGCCGACGGAGTCTACTTCGCACAGGCCCGGCCTCAAGCGGAAATCAATTGCAATGCCGCTATCTTTGTGAATTCGAGCAGCGTGCTCGTTGTCGACACGCACTCCAAGCCCTCTGCCGCGGCATGGTTGATCGCACAGATCAAGAAGGAAATCACATCCAAGCCAGTGCGTTACGTGGTGAACTCTCACTTCCACTGGGACCACATCCAGGGGAACCAGGCCTACCGTGCTACCGGCGGCAAAATCGATTTCATCGCCAGCAAGCCGACCAGCCAGCTCATGTCGGACCTGGCGCAGCGGCGGTTCCAGGCTACGCTCGATGAAGTCCCCAAGCAGATCGACCAAATGCGCATCCGCGCCGGCAAGTCCAGCTCGGCTGCTGAGAAAGCATTCTGTGAAGAACAGGTCCGGCAGATGCAGGCCTATCAATCCGAGATGAAGAATTTCACGCTCGAACTTCCTACAATCACTTTCGAGAAATCATATGTGATCAAGGACGGAGTGGAGGAGCTGCACCTCGAGTTTCACGGCCGCGCCCACACGGCCGGCGACGTGGTGGTCTTTTGTCCCGCCAAGCGCGCCATCGCAACGGGTGACATGATTCACGGCGCTCTTCCGTACATGGCCGACGGCTTCCCCAGGTCCTGGCCGAAAACCATCGATTCGGTGGCCCGGCTCGACTTCGACAAGATCTGCCCCGGCCATGGGCCGGTTCACCAAAACCGGCAGCTCATAACCAGCATGCGCAATTACATTGAAGAACTGACGGAAAAGGTGGAAGCGGGCAAAAAGGCCGGCAAGTCAATTGCTGATCTTGAGAAGACGATCACCGTGGTATCGCTCAAGTCGATGCAATCCAATGGCTACAGTCAATTTTTGAGTGATACCGCGTTCAAGCATTCTCCCCACTTTGGC
>JBGPHY010000382.1:0-6094 GCA_041484625.1 Terriglobia bacterium
CAGGACTATTCAAGCTGCCGCACTGCCAGTGGTGCGGCCCCCAGGGCTGAAAGGCCAGTTGGTGTCGGAGATTCGGGTGGTAGGTATCGTGCGATCCAAGGGCGCATTAATGGCCATGGTCCAGGGATTTCGGAACAAGACCTTTTTCATCCATCCCAACGATCCATTGTTCGACGGCCAGGTCCAGGAGATCCGAAGCGATTCCGTGGTCTTCAACCAGTTCCTGACTGATAATCTGGGAAAGAAGGTCTCTCAGCAAATTGTCAAGAAGCTGTATCCGACACGAGGAGAAGGAAACAATGAGAAGTAGAAATCCAGTGCGGTTCCTGAAGTTGGTCGTTCTGCTGTGGATAATCGCGGTGGTGCCAGGGTTTTCGCAGTCTCCTGTCGGTGCAGGGGCGACCCCTGCGTTGATCCAAGACCTGATAATCCAGGGCACTCCCTCGCAGACAGTCATAACGGTAAGCGCCGATCGCCTGATTGACTACACTTCTTACTACCCTAATCCTCGCCTCTTTATTTTGGATATCCCTGAGGCCCAATCCAGTTTGCCCAGGAATTTCATTTCCGTGAAAACCACCCTAGTGGAGTTTGCTACGGTCTCCCAGATTGGCGAGGGGCAGAAATCCTTGATCCGAATAGAGTTTAACCTGGGGCAGCCCGTCCAGTATTCCCTGCAGGGGGAAGGTTCCAAGGTTCGTTTGACATTCAGCTCGACGGTCGCCAGTAGTGAAACCAACCCGGCCAAAGCCCCTAATCCGGATGCAATCGTGTCAGCAGAACGTTTGCAGCCGACCGCTATTGAGGATGTGGCCATTCAGGAGAATAACGACCAGATTGAAATCAATCTGTTGACCGCTTCCAAACCTGCGTTCAAGTACTTCGAGCTCGAGAAACCCCGGCGCCTGGTCATTGATGTTGAGAATTCAACTTTCCGTGTCCTCCGGAAATCCGTTACCGTGAACTCCGACTTGATCCAACGGTTGCGTTTCGGAGCTGGTGAGTCATCCCAAGGAAAGTTGGTTCGCTGCGTTTTTGATTTGTCACAGAAAGCGCCTTACGAGGTGGTCGGGACCGAAGCGGGAGTGCTGGTTCGTTTCCGCAAGTCGGAAAAGCCTTCCATTTTGACGGCCTTGGAAGGAAACAGACAAGAGAGCCCGAAACCCCAAGAGAGGCTGGCATTGCCGGCGCCGATTGAGGATCTCTCTCCCTCCGCTCAATTGGCTTTGGACACCAAGCCGCTGCTCCCCCCCCTTTTCCTGGAAACCCAGGCCCTGGCAAAACCCGTCGCTCCAGTGCCCCCGCTGGAGGTCCCTCAGCTCAGTGACCCTGAACCCCTGCCCGAGATTGCTGTGAGCACTCGTCAGGTGCCAGCGGGGCTTACGGAAGAGTCTTTAAGTCTCGCCCAGCCTTCTCCATCGAACCTGGAGGTCCTGCGCTACAGTCTCCCGGAATTCAACGAGCCGCCCTCTCTGCCCCAGATTGCGATGAACCCGCACCAGCCTGGCCTGAACCTCCTCGAGAATCCGACATCCCCGGCACAACCGCGACTTGCCAGGAGTGCGCTCCCACGAGTGGTCATTCCCGAGATTCGCGAACCGGCGCCTTTGCCGCAGATGGCGATGAACACTCACCAGCCGAGACCAGATTTGTTCGGAAGTTCGCTGAGCCTGGCGAAGCCAGCACCTCCTATCGGTGATTTTGTCAATTCCCGGCCTCCGCAAACGGGTATCGATCGGCTCCCGTCCCAGGTCAGTCCCATCGCCATGGCAAAGCTGTCTCCTCCAACTCCTGTGCTCGAGACGCGACCGAGTGCTCCGTCTTTAGCTCCACGGGCTGTGCCCGTGGCTCCTGAACCCAAGTCGGTATCGGCTGGACCCAAATCGGTTGCGCTCTTAACTTCGCAGGCTCCAGAACAGCCTTCCGAACCGGTAAAACCCGCGCCTGCTCTACCAGCGGCCATGACGTCTCCTCCGTTGAGCGGCCAAGTGATCTCCCAGCCGACTACTCCGGTAGCCACCCGGTACACTGGAGAATTGATCTCCCTGGAGCTGAAAGATGCTGACCTGAAGGATTTCTTCCGGCTGATCGGGGAAATCAGCGGACTGAACATCGTCCTGGATCCGGATGTGAAGGGCAGTCTGACCATCTTTCTCAACGATGTTCCTTGGGACCAGGCCCTGGAGGTGGTTCTAAAAAACAACTCGTTGGGAAAACAAATCGAAGGAAATGTTCTAAGAATCGCCACCAACGCCACCTTGGAGGCGGAGGAGACTCAACGGAAGCGGCTGGCTGATGCGCGTGTATTGGCGGCCGAGCTTCAGACCGAGACTCGCGTGTTGAGCTACGCTAAGGCGGTGGACTTGAGCGCAATATTGAAGAAGATTCTGTCCGCCCGGGGCGAGATTATCGTCGATCCGAGGACCAATTCGATGGTCATCTCGGACATCCCCAGCAAGTTTCCCGCGATCGATGCATTGATCAAGCAACTGGACAAGAAAATTCGCCAAGTGGAGATTGAAGCCCGGGTGATTGCAGCGAATCGAGATTTTCTGCGAGATGTTGGCGTCCAGTGGGGTGCCATCATGGGGAACAACGCGAGCAACAAGATCTCCGGGGCGTTGCCCGGCAACCCCTTTTCCAGAACGCCTCCACCCTCGGTCTCTGTGCCCCCGTCATCAGGTTCCGGAGGCGCTGCAAACTCCGTACCTTTCAATGTAAACCTCCCGGCGAACGCCGCAACCAGCTCTTTATTCGCGGCAGTCGGCTTCAGCTCTAACTTTATCCTGGATTTCATTATCACTGCAGCAGAACGCCATGGAAATGCCAAGCTGCTCTCTAAACCGAAGATCATTACGCAGGACAACATTGAAGGTTTTGTTCAGCAAGGTGTCAAGATCCCTGTCCAGACCACCATCAACAATACCGTATCGGTTCAATTCTTTGATTTCGCGCTCAAACTGAAGGTGACCCCTCAAATCACCGAAGAGGGAACCATCATGCTGAACGTAAATATCGAGAATTCGACGCCCGATTTCTCAAGGCAGGTTCAAGGGGTCCCCACCGTCACCACTCAGGAGACCCGAACCACCATCCTGGTCAGCAACGGAGGAACTGTGGTGGTGGGCGGAGTCTTGATTGACAATGAACAGACCAATATGCGCCAGGTGCCTGGCTTCGGCAGTCTCCCGCTGGTCGGCCACCTGTTCAAACAGAGGTCCATTACCAAGCAGACCCAGGAGCTTGTGTTCTTCCTCTCACCCAGGATTCTGTGAGTGGAGCCGGGAGAGTCGACATGTTTGGCGAAGTTCTGGACTCCATTCTAAATAAGGTCGAGGGATCTCTGGGAGCTGTGGTCATGGGAACCGATGGGATCTCCATTGAGAATCGTGTGCTGGATCCCGAGACGAACATTGAAACCCTGGCAGCGGAATATTCCTCTCTACTGAAAGGCACTGCAGTGACCACTCAGGAGATCGGCCTGGGCTCCATAGAGGAATTGGTGGTTTCCAGCGAGAATCGGATCATCGTGATCCGAATGGTCACCCCGGATTACTTCGTACTGGCGCTGCTGGACCGGACTGGTAATATCGGGAGGACTCGCTTTGAATTGAAAAAGGCGAAGTTCATCCTCGAAAAAGAACTCGCTATTTAGCGGGAGATAAAGTGCATGGGACCGGGAACTAAGTTGTCGCCACCCGTCGGCATTTCCCTCTAGGAACACAGTAACCTGCAGCCCAACCTGCGCAAGACATAGCCTGGATTTCTCACCGCCCAGGCACAAAGGTACCCAGGCGAACTCACCGGTGCAGGATCAAGGCCCGTTTTACACTTCCCATATTATCAGCCTGGCGTGAACGACTCAGGTCACGATCGCCCGCAGATCCAAGCAGGCAGGGTCTTTACGCTGTGGTATTTGTGTCTTGGCGCCTTGGTGGTAAAAAATGCAGGTTAGAGTTTCCACCTATTCCCTATTTCTCCACCCCCACCTCCCCGTCTCTCGACTAAATCATTTGTCTTTTTGCAGGCCAATGGCTATACTTACGCGCTGTTATAACCGTCTGTACCCGCAAGCCTGTCGACGGGTCACGTTCCGAAGGATCCGTTTGGGAGGCCTGACCACATATCTCAGAGTTGCCTTCGTACCAGGGAATACAGCGTAGAGATCGAGGCAGTCATGAACATCAAGGAAATCAAAGAACTCATTGAAGCCGTCGCCCAGAACGGGATTACTGAACTTGAAGTGGAACGATCTGGTGTCAAGGTCCGGATCCGGAAACAGATGCAAGTGGCCCGGGTGACGCTCTCGCCGCTGACAGCGGAGTCCTCTCCAGTGCTGGGACACCCCGCGGGAGTGTCTCTGGCGGAGAATTCCAGCACCTCCACCCCGGTTCTGACCGAATCTCCGGTAGAGAGCAAGGAAAATCTCTACATCGTCCGTTCGCCAATTGTCGGCACCTTCTACCGAGCTGCCAATCCGAACACTGAACCATTTGTGAGCGTGGGCGATGCCATCGAACCGGGAAGGGTCCTCTGCATTGTGGAGGCCATGAAGCTCATGAATGAGATCGAAGCCGAGGTGGGTGGAGAAATCGCCAATATTTTCGTCGAGAATGGAGAGCCGGTGGAATTCGGTCAGGCCCTTTTCGGCATCCGGCCGCCCCAAAAAGCATGACACAGGAACTCTGAGTGATGAAGGGTGAACGCTTCGAGGGGACTTGCCCCCAGAAACTTCACGCTTCTTCCCTCGCGATTCAGAATCCAACATTCAGAATTTTTGATGCATCTTTCGGGTTCTTAGGCCGGAACCCGGGCGAGCCCGAGGCTGCCATTTTCTGATTCCATGTTTAAGAAAATCCTGATTGCCAACCGGGGAGAGATCGCCCTCCGAATCATTTTTGCCTGCAAGGAACTGGGAATCAAGACCGTCGCGATTTTCTCCGAAGCGGACCGCAATTCCCTGCACGTCCGTTTTGCCGATGAAGCCGTGTGCGTCGGTCCTGCTAAAAGCAGTGAAAGTTACCTGAAGATTCCCAGTGTGATCAGTGCCGCGGAAATCACCAATGTCGATGCCATCCATCCCGGGTACGGATTCCTCTCTGAGAACGCGTATTTTGCCGAAGTCTGTGAAGCTTGCCATATAAAATTCATCGGCCCTTCTCCCAACGTCATCCGATTGATGGGGGACAAGGCCCGGGCGTTGGCCACCATGGCTAGGGCCGGACTTCCTATTCTTCCGGGCAGCAACGGTGTCGTGGATTCCGTCGAAGATGCGTTGGCCGTCTCCGAGGAGATCGGCTTCCCGGTGATTATCAAAGCCTCCGCCGGCGGCGGCGGACGAGGGATGAGGATCGCCCGCAACCCGGCCGAAGTTGCGTCCCAATTCCCTACCGCTCAAAATGAGGCTCGCTTGTCCTTTGGAGTTCCCGATCTCTATATAGAGAAATACGTCGAGAGATCCCGCCACATTGAGTTCCAGGTGATGGGGGACAATTACGGGCGAATCATTCATTTCGGTGAGAGAGAATGCACCATCCAGCGCCGCCACCAGAAACTACTCGAGGAGTCGCCTTCAGTGGTAGTCTCCGAGGGGTTGCGAGAGAAAATGGGATCTCTGGTCGAGAAGGCCCTCAGTACTTTGGGCTATTCCAATGCGGGAACAGTTGAGTTTCTGGTCGACGAATCCATGAACTTTTATTTCATGGAAATGAATACCCGCATCCAGGTAGAACACCCCGTCACCGAAATGGTCACGGGGGTTGACCTGGTGAAACTGCAGATCATGATCACCGCGGGTGCCAAGCTCCATTTCGAGGAACATCTCAAGCCGAGAGGACATAGCATCGAGTGCCGAATCAACGCCGAAGATCCGTTCACTTTGATTCCGTCTCCAGGGAAAATTTCCTCGTTCAATGTCCCTGGCGGCATTGGAGTGCGGGTGGACACGGCTGCTTATTCGGAGTATGTGGTCTCTCCCCACTATGACTCGCTGGTGGCGAAACTGATTGTTCATGCCAATTCGCGCCCGGAGGCCATCCAGCGAATGGAGAGGGCCCTGGAGACATTTATCATTGAAGGAATCAAGACCACGATC
>JBGPHY010000383.1:0-6076 GCA_041484625.1 Terriglobia bacterium
AGGAAATCCGCCCTCAGCTGGAAGAAACCCTCCGCAGGATGGAATCCCACGAATGGACTGTGGCCGATTTTGCAAAGACGGAAGCCCTTTCAGAGTCACTGGAAGCCTACCGGCAAAAGGTGCGGGAAAAGAAGCGCAACCCGGCAGCCCTCTATGAACTCGCCCTGAAATCGGGAAGAGAATATCAGGCGGGGGACCAGATTTCCTATTACGTTACCGGGACGAAAAAGAATGTGAAGGTGTACGAGGCCTGCAAGCTAGCCAGCCAATGAGACCTGGCTCAGCCGGATGAAAATGTGGCGTATTACCAGGCGAAATTAAGGGAACTCTTTGGGAAATTCGAACGCTTCCTGCCAGCTGCTCCGTCATCCCAGCAACCGCTACAGTGGGATTCGCGGTAATTCAGACTCGTTCAGGCCCTTTCATGATGATCGTGTTCGTCGTCGACTAAAGGACCTTCCGAGTACGACGACAAGAACGAGGGCGAGTCGAGACCAACCCCGCTGTCCCATACCGATTTCATTCTGCGGCGGCTCAGACATGCCGTCGTTGGGGATGTCTGCGCCAGCCACGCGCGACAGCGCCTTGGATTAGGGTTGAAAGACAGGACAGCTGATCCGGAGCCTCTTTCTCTGCCCAGAGCTAAAGCGCCGTCGCCGCTGCGCTCTGCCGGCGCACTGCTATGTGAATGTCAAGCTTTATTTCGATGACCTCTCATTTTTTTCCCGGTCGCATGTCTGCTCTCTTTGTTTTCCATTTTCGTACCAGCAGTAGAGGCTGTGGAAACTGTGGGAAACTCGGAGCGCTTGTGGCGAAGAGTTTTCCAAGCCTGGTGGAGACCGCTGGGGACAGGGTGTTGCATTATTCCACCGCTCTCCGCCAGGCGGCAGTTTCCACAGCCTGGATCTCCGCAGACACTGAGGCCAGCGGATCTCCTGGAGTTTTTCAGCCGCTTCGACCGCAAGAGAGACTGACTGCTATTCGTGGCACGGCACCGCCGCCGTCACACTCAATTGACATACGGCCCTCTCGGAGGGCAACAGCAGTAGGCCCCGGGTTCTCTGTCTCCAAAAACGAATCTTCCAGGAGCATTACCCCTGTTCGTTCTGTGCGCCGTCGAGTCCTCCCCTGGGGCCGGCTGTCTCCTCTGGGGTCAAAGGAGCTGAATCCCTTTGCGGCCGCAGCTGGAACGGCCGCTGTTGTTTCAAAACTGCATAGATCCGGGTGGTCAGCTTGCGGGCCACCGCCACGATGGCTTTGCGGGCCGCCACCGGCCGGGGATGTCTTTGATAAATCCGCCGGTAAAATTCTCGAAATTCTGGATCTTTGCGAATCGCGGTCCAGGCCGCTTGCACCAGTTTGTTGCGCAGTCGACTATCCCCGTTGCGCGTGATGGGCCCGCGTTGAACGTCGTCGCCCGTGCTATGCTCGCTGGAGACCAAACCCACAAAGGCGGCGATCTGACCCACATGGCTCAACTGGCGCCAATCCCCCAGCCGGGCGACCAGGTGGCTGGCCGTAATCCAGCCCAAGCCGGGCACGGTCAGCAACCAACGGATTGACTGCCTTAGCTCCGGCTCTTGCTGACAAAAGCGACGCATCTGCTTTTGGGCCGCCGCCGCTTGCAGCTTGTGAAACTGCAGGCTGGCAATTAAACTGTCCAGCTTAAAACGGACGGAATCATTACCAGGCAACCTCCCGACCGCTTGCAGGACCCGGGCCGACCAGCTGCGCCCGGGGTCGGGAAACTCGATGCCTTCATATAACAGCAGGGCCTTGATCCGGCACTTAGCCGCGGTCATCTGCCGAACATGGCTATCTCGCAATTGCACCAGGTGTCGCAACTGACGGTAGGGTGGGCTGGGAATATGAATGCTTTCCAATTCTCCCCCACGCAACCCTTGGCTGAGTTTGCGACTGTCGAGCCGGTTGGTTTTCACCCGTTTTCCTGGAGCACTCGGAACCATCGCCGGTGCCACCACCAGGCAGCGATGACCCGCTGTCGTCAGCTCGTCATACAGGCCAAAGCCGGTCGGCCCGACTTCGTAAACCAAGGCGATCTTACTGCCGGCAAAATGTTTGCCCAGATAGTGGAGCAAGTGTTCAGAACTGTGCGGCATCTGCAAGGACTGCAACAACCGTTCATGATTCATCAAGGTTACGGCCATCCGACTCTTGTCCACATCCAGGCCGACGAACAGGTCAAACTGGCGGGGAACAATAGTATACTGAGCTTCGGCCATGGGGCACGCTCCTGAATCATTTGACATAACTGCTTTCCAACATCAAGAGTGTAGAACAATGGCCCGACATTCAGCATACAAGTCTCCATAAAAGGCGCCAATGCCGCCTCAAAAATGTCCAAACTCCAGATCCTTTTCAGGGAAGGAAGGATAATCATCAAACCAGCCGCGGGGTAGCGCCTGTGGCGCAACCCTGGGCTGACAAGGTCATCCCCTTCGGGGAAAAAACAAAAAAGGCTCACTCTCTAGACACCTTTGAAGAAAGGGGGGATGGAGTCCTACCTACTTCTTTTGTTCACTTAAAGATTGGATCACCGCCTGCCTCTCCTGGGCGGTCCCGGCCCCTGATTTCAGTTTCTCAAACAGATCAAATTCGCCTTTGGATTTTTCCTTTTTTCCCAGTCGCTGATAGACCAGGCCCAGGCGATAGTGGGCCGCCGGTAAACTCGGGTTAGCCCGAATCGCCTTCTCTAACGACTGGACACTCGCTGCCAATCGCCCTTCTGTCTGCTCGATCATCCCCATTTGAAGATGGGCTTCCGCAAAATCGGGATTCAAAGACAATGCGGTTTTCAAATAGGCCTTTGCGTCTTGATAGTCCCGCGTCGATTCCGCCTGGGCCTCGAGATAGAACATGTTGCCGTAGTGGTAATAGGCCCAGGGGTCCTGGGGGTTGCTCATTAGATAAGCTTTGAAAGCCTCGCGGATGGCGGTTTGCCACTCCGCTGCCGATTCGTAAGCCTTCCCCAACAAGTAATAGGTTACCTTCGCAGTGGGTTCAAGTTTGGCGGCCTCCAGCAAGGCCTGGATCGCCTGCGTGTACTCTCCGGCCAGGAAATTAGCGGAACCCAATCCCACGCGCATTCTCCATGACTTTGGAAAGTCGCGAGCCCCCGAGGAAAAAGCAGTCATGGCCACTTCGTTGGAAACAAATTGAAGCAATGCATAGGCATTATCGTAGCGGTAGTCCTCATTTCCCGGCTCCAACTCAGTGGTCTTTTGATAAGCGAGAATTGCCTGATCCCGAAGCTGCAATTTCTCCTTTGCCTGTGCCAGAAGGCTGTACGCCTCAGCAGCTTTGGGTTGGCCGAGCAGCGGTTCCAAGGTTTGCGTCGCCTGGTCGTATCTCCCGGATCGAAGATAACCCAGTGCCAGATTGTAATTCACATCATAGGATTGTGGATAAGCTTGCCGAACCCGTTCCAGGATGCCGACAGCGGAATCATATTGCTGGTGGAAGGCTAGCATCGTCGCAATCTGGAATAGTCTCGGATCCTGCGGCTGTAGCAGACCTTCCAGCTTCGTGGTCATCTGTCGGCTCTCTGCTATATGTTTGAGCAGAAGCTGACATTCAAGAATCCCAGTCAAAGCCGGGACATCTTCTGGACTTGCGCGCTGCACCCGGTCGAAGTAAGTCAAAGCCTCCGCTGGCTTTTCCTGAACGAGCGCAATCAGGCCGAGGTTATAGTTTGCGGCCTGATTGCGAGGATTCAAACGCAATACTTTCTCAAAGCCATGAGAGGCTTCAGTGTAGCGTTTCTGTTGAAGGTAAGTTGAGGCGAGGTACCCTTGGGCCTGATCATTTTGGGGCTGAAGCGAGACTGCTCGCAGGAAGTGCTTCTCGGCGTTATTGAATTGGGCTTGGACCGTGGCAATCAATCCCAACATCACCTCCGCGTCCGCGAGATGAGGATTGACTTCCAGGGCCTTTGTCGCCGCCGTCCAGGCCTTCTCCCATTCCTGGTTCTCGAAGTGTTGTCGCGCCCGAAAGAACAATTCTTCAGCCGTGGGAGACTTTTCTTCGAGGGGCGCTAGGCTCAAACTCGCAACCATTAGCAATGGAAATAGGAAGAGCATAAAAGAATGCTAGGAATCCGTTGCTATCTCCTCATTCTTCCGGAGTTGGCAGCGCTTGTTTCCTTTGCTCCTTGATCCGCGTGCACAGACGGATGTGCTCTTGAGCCAATCGAACGGAATCAGCATAAGCCCCGCTGTTATAAGCCGCGTAAACCAGTTCCCGTTGCTGGAGCGCCTGTTCGTAGAGGCCTCCATAAGGCGTAGGCGGCAAGGCTGCGTCGGCCATTCCGGCTTCCACACGCTTTACCCAACCCCAGGCAATTCTCTCGTCGGTCCTGCTGGTGACGGGGTAAGACTTGGACGTGTTCGTTCGGCCATCCTTAAGGTGATAATTTAGAATTACCCGAAATGTCCGGTTTCTTTCAACGGGAGGAGGAGCAGAAACGTCAAACTCACACTGGTAATGTCCACCTGGCTCCAGTCCGTGAAAAGCGGGTTCTTTCTCTCCGATTGGCACCGCACTAAAGCCCTGCGGGAAGGTAACCTCCCAGGAAAGCGGTTCACTTGCCGCATTGTCAACCGTTACCAGCACCCGGGTCGGTCGTCCGTCTTGGTTACTAATATCGTCCGATTTTACCCCTACCAAGGGACGGGCGTCACGCGCTACCAGGATGCAAGCTACTTCTGAGATTTCTGGAATTTTCAGCCGGATCTCGCCCTGTAGCACCTCAAACGGAATTTTCTCCGGCAGAGCCTCGATCTTCCCCATTTCATATCCGATCGGCGGGATGCGATAGACAGCCTTTACTCTTTCCGGATGAGGGATCTTGGCGGTCAGGCTCAGATTCTTCAGGACTCGCTTTTCAGGCCCCATGAAATCGTTCAGTTTTCTTTGAATCGTGGCAACGGGGTTATGAATTGGCTCCAGGGTAACCACTAGCAGATGGTAGCCTGGATCGTCTGCCGGGTTTCGCTCCTCTTGCAGGCTAACCCGAGCCTTTCCTAGTAAGTCGGTTTGATCCGTCGCGATCAGCTTCAATGGACTATGGACTCCCGCCAACCCCAGGGCCTCCCTCAACAGGATTGCATAGTTCTGCCATCCTTCTAATTGCCGAGACAATCTGTTGTAAGTCTGGATATCAAGCCGAATCCCCCCTCCGGGCGGATAGCTTCCCATTTCGAGGAAATGGCCTGCATTGTAAACTTCACCTGCATTGGTGCCAATGAAAAGGACCTGGCCATTCCCATAGCGGTTCAATGTAATGGCAGGGGTACCATCCTGAAGCCGGCCGACAATTCGGGCTTTTCCCATGATGCGCCGCGCTACCCCTCCCAGCGTGGGGAATTGCAACCCCGAAATCTTCGCCGCGAGTGGATTATCGGGTGCGGAGGAGGACATTATTCGGCCATCCCCGGTCTGATCGTTGATCTGACCTGAACTTCCCCACACCTCGTCCATTCCGAATGAGGGATTGGAAACTTCCCGACCATTGACATCGGCGCTGAAAGCATAATTGGTGATAATTAGCAATCCACCGTTGCGCACGTATTCCCGGAAGGCTTGAATCGTGGCCTGGTCAGCACACATCGAGAACTGACCCAGGAGAATCGCTTTAAACGAGCCAAGCTGATTAAGTTGATCCTCGCCGATCGCTTCATAGGGGACATTTAGATCCCTCAGTATCTGGCAGAGTCCGCCCATATTGAGCGGATCCTCGTTTTGCAGGGTTTGATGCGCCGTCAGACTGCGCAATATGTCCGTCAAACCACTGACAAAAATCCCCACCTCTCCCCGAGCCGGCTTGGAATTGGTGTAGAGGTCATCCAAGTACTGCACCAGGTGGTTCAGTTCACGGGCCGCAAACCAATTGGCTTGGAGTGGTGTTTCCACTTCGTTACCTACCCCCCAGGCCTGATCGGATCGGAGGGTGTCCCAGAAGGAGTACCACCACACCAACCCTCCGTGGTTGGATTCAAAAAGGAGCGAATACAGTTCCGGTCGCCCGATGAAATCCTTGTTAGATATCCCCAGGTGC
>JBGPHY010000384.1:0-6065 GCA_041484625.1 Terriglobia bacterium
ATCAACCCCGGCAACTCCGGAGGCCCCCTGCTGAATTCCCTGGGGGAAATCATCGGGATCAACACGCAGATTGTTACGCCCAGCGGTGGGAGTGTGGGAATCGGGTTTGCCGTCCCCATCAACACCGCCAAGATGATCATCCCGGACTTGATAGCCGAAGGGCGAGTGCGCCGGCCCTATGTCAAGCTGATGGGTTACGAGATTACACCCGAACTGGCAGGGGCCCTGGAACTGCCGGTGGACCACGGATTCCTGGTGGCGCGCGTCCAACCTGACGACTCCTTCGGGCAGGGCGGCATCCGCGGGGGACGGCAGACGTACCGGGTGGGCAACTCACTCATGATCCTGGGCGGTGACCTGATCGTGGATGTAGACGGTCAGGAAATCGATTCCAGGGACCGGCTGGACCGGATCGTTAGCAACAAGCGGCCGGGCGATGTGGTTCAAGTCAAGCTGTACAGACAAAATCGGCAGCTGACGGTGAAAATCACTCTCATTGAAAGACCCACCGCGGGCTTCACTTTGTAACCGACGGATGCTATGCTTTCCGACCAACATCGTCATCTAAAGGTTCCGGTCATCCTGGCACTCGCGGTTGTGTTGGCGTGCCTGTTGATCTACCGTTTTGCCAACATATTTGAAGAGCGAGCCACGTTGCATTTCTTCGAGGCCTTGAAAGCCCAGGATTTTCAGCATGCTTACCAGCTCTGGGGGCCGACCCCCAATTACAGTTACAAGGATTTCATGGCAGACTGGGGCAGTACCCAAAGCTACTACGGCGTGGTGAAGAGCTTTCAGATCCTCGAGTCCAAGAGCCGGGGTTCGGGAGTGATTGTCACTGTGGGACTCGGCCACCTGAAGAATCCGGTGAAACTCTGGGTTGACAGGAAAACCAGGCAATTGGGTTTTTCCCCATTTTAACACTGAGGTTGCGATGAGAAAACTCACCCGACGAAGCTGGTTGCGTACGACGTTGCTTCCGTCTCTGGCTGGCTGGGGCAGTCTGCCACCGCTTTGCGCCACTGCCCGGACCAGTACGACTGCACGAATCCGCGTCGAGGAGGTCCGATACAGCTACGAAGATTACCTTTACCGTACGCCCATTAAGTTTGGAGGGGCCGTCGTCGACCGCGTGACACTGCTCAATGTGAATTGTACCGTTCGCGCGCGCGACGGTCGCAGGGCCAAGGGATTCGGATCCATGCCCCTGGGTAATGTCTGGTCATTCCCCTCCCAGCGGATGCCCTATGAGGCCACCCTTTCTGCCATGAAAGCCCTGGCTGAGAGGATCTCGACGATCACAGCCAGCCATTCAGAGTTCGGCCATCCGATCGAAATCAATGCGGCGCTGGAACCGGCCTACCTGAAAGCGGCAGCCGAGCTCAATGTCGAAAAAGCATGGGCCGAGCCCATCCCCAAGCTCTGCATCTTGGTCACAGCCAGCCCCTTCGATGCCGCAGTCCATGATGCATTCGGAAAGTTGCTGGGCAGAAACTGCTATCTGACTTATGGGAAGGACCTGTTCGACCGTGACCTAGCCGATTTCCTTGGCCGCGATTTCCGCGCGGAGCGACTGGATCCCTACGTCCTGGTGGTCCCCAAGCCCCGAATGCCCCTTTACCATTTAGTCGGCGCGCTGGATCCCCTGGTGAGTTCTGATATCCACGAGCGGCTCCACGACGGCTTGCCCCAGACCCTGGGGGAATGGATTGAGTACAATGGTCTCACCCACATCAAGATCAAACTGAACGGAAACGATTTGAAATGGGATGTAGACCGGGTAGTGGGCGTGGATCGTGTGAGCGCCGAAACTCAGCAACGGCGCGGCATCCAACAATGGGTTTATTCGCTGGATTTCAATGAAAAATGTCCGAACGTGGGCTATTTGCTGGACTTTCTGCACCAGCTCAAGAACTTGAGTCCTGGTGGCTACGAACGGATCCAGTACATTGAACAACCGACCCACCGGGATCTCAAGACCCACCGTTCCAATACAATGCACGAGGCCGCAAAGCTTCGCCCTATCGTCATTGATGAATCCCTGACAGACCTGGAAAGCCTCCTGCTGGCCCGTGAGATGGGCTACAGTGGGGTCGCCCTGAAGGCCTGCAAGGGACAGAGTCAATCCATTTTACTGGCAGCCGCTGCCCAGAAATACCGCATGTTTCTATGTGTTCAGGATCTCACCTGCCCTGGGGCCTCACTCATTCATTCCGCCGGCCTGGCAGCGCACATTCCTGGAGTGGCGGCCATCGAATCCAACGCCCGCCAATATGTACCTGCCGCCAACAAAGGATGGGAGGATCGGTTCCCGGGGATTTTCAGGATTCGTGATGGTCTGATGGACACCTCTGTCTTGACTGGCCCGGGGCTGAGCGCCGTTTGAATCTGGCAGGACGATGGTACGACTCGGGCCCATGATGTACTGTTCACGCCATAAGAATACCTGGGGAGCGGGCGGCACCCGGGCTACCTATTCAATCGATCGTGACAAATAGTGGTGACCAACCCGCGACTGCCTGCGGAACCGGATTCCTTGCAGAAGAGCTATAATTTTTCTTGACAAGTGTCTGGCAGGGGAATAATTTCTTGCATAATTGAAGCGTTTCAAAGTCGGTCGGACACTCGCCCTGCCACCGGCTCAGTTCCAGGGGCAACGAGCCCGGTTGCTCTCGTAGAGTAGCGCTGTAGCAGAGTTCACCAAACTTGGCTTCTTTCAAGCCATTACCTAAATTCGCTGAAACCTTTCAACCAAGGAGTCTGAACCATGGGCAATTACTTGAAACTATCTCTGACCTCGCTCTTGCTACTGGCCCTGGCGAGCGCTCCGGCCTTCGCCCAGGTGACCCTTAGGAGCACTATCCTGGGAACCGTTACCGATTCCCAGAAAGCGGTTGTCCCCGCCGCCGAAGTTCAACTGAAAAATCTGGACACTGGAGGAACCTGGAAAGCACAGACCGGACAGGCTGGGGAGTACCTTTTCCCGAACTTGATTGCCGGCAAGTACCAGGTGGACGTGACCAAGCAGGGATTTAAAAAGTCCCTCTCTACACCTACCAGTCTTGAAAACGGAACCACACAACGAATCGATATCTCCCTGGAGGTGGGGGAAGTCAGTCAGCAAGTGGAGGTGACGGCGGCGGCTCCACTCGTTCACACCGATGATGCCAATGTGGACCTGGTCATCGAAAACAAACTGGTGAAGGATCTGCCTGTCCAGGGACGGAACTTTCTCAACTATGCAGCCATCGCCCCCATGTTCAATAGCGGAACCGGGGACACTGTACGTTCCGACTGGGGTCTAGCCAGTGCCACTATGCCGGGCGCCAAGGTGATGAACCTGGGTGGCACCGAATATGGCGTGGGTTATTACATTGATGGAATCAATAGCAACGACAACTGGGTGGAAGGTCCAACCACCAACGTCAACATGGATGCCGTTCAGGAAGTAAAGACGGAGATCGTTAACTACTCAGCAGAGTACGGCCGTGACATCGGCCAGCTCAGCTTGACAACCAAGTCCGGTACCAACAACCTGCATGGAACTGTCTACGACTATCGCCAGGTGAACGGCCTCAATGCTCGCGATCCGTACAGCAAATATGAGGACCCTACCCGCGGACGGGACCCCGGCCACCAGGATCAATACGGGTTCACGGTGGGAGGACCGGTCTATATTCCCAAAGTATTTGACTTACGGAACAAGTTATTTTTCTTTGCCAGCATGGAAAGGCTGCGCAGGCGAGGGCAGGATACCTACCTGACCTATGTTCCGACCGAAAGGGAACGGAACGGTGACTTTGGGGAATGGCTGGACCGCTTCCCTGGCGAGCCCTCCATGATTATCTACGACCCGTCCACATTCAACCCGGCCACGCAAGAGCGCCGGCCTTACGCGAACAACGTCATCTCCAACGTCAATCCCAAGGCGGCGGCTTACGCGTCGCACTTTCCTATGCCGAATTACGCTTCGGGCAATCCCCAGGACATCCGCAATTTCAAAGGCCAGGCTACTACGGGTATAAACAACGACAACTGGGCCTTCCGATTTGATTACCTCCTGACATCCAAGGACCAGATCTTTTTCAAGTTCAGCCGCGACACTGGCCAGAAACTGTATGAAAACGGAGTCATTCCCGAACTGACCTTGGGTAGCGGTCCGGTGCACAAAGTGGACATCTATAACGGAAACTGGGTTCGCACCTTCAGTCCGACTTTTTCTAACGAGTTCAAGTTCTCCTACATGAGAGCCAAGAACATGTCGGAGGATTCGAAGGTGATCAACAACTTCATGAAGGTGGATTGGTACAGGAACCTGTTCCAAAACATCACCACTCCCGGGGCTGGACTGTCGGATTACGACAAGCAACAGTTGGGAGTGCAGGATGACGGAGTCTTCCATACACAGATTGGCACATCGGACACCGGGGACCTCAGCGATCAGCTCAATGGCTTGAGCCTTGGGCCGGGAGAATACTGGTATCAGGCTATCCCCCAATGGCAAATTAGTGACAGCGCCATCAAGATCTACAAAAAACACACCTTTAAGGTCGGTGGCCATTATTTCTTCCGCGAAGAGCGGGATAACGACATCATCCGCAGTGTGGGCTTCTACGGAGGTTACACTCGCAAGGGTCCCTTTATTGAAGATGGGTCGGGCTGGAACAAACTGGCCGAATTCATGGCGGGCGTTGTGACCGACATGAACCAACGAACCTACGTTACCGGTGGGGAAGATGCCAGCCTCTGGTTCCGCATGCCGGAGTGGGCGTTTTACCTGAATGATTCATGGCAAGTTAATTCCCGCTTGACCTTGAACCTGGGAGTTCGTTATGAGCTGGCACCGCTGGTTTACAGCGTCAACAGCTATTGGGGAGTATTGGACCGCAGCTATCCCGGTTGGCGGTTGGTGATGCCGGGAACCACGCCCGGAACCAATGCCAAACCTTTTGCGTCTGACAAAAATAACTTAGCCCCCAGGTTTGGGTTTGCTTACCGCGCCAATGACAAAACGGTCGTGCGGGGAGGCTTCGGCGTTTTTTATGAGACTGGACGTCTTAAGTTCATGGACCAAGTGTTCTGGAACAGTCCGGGCTACGGCGGGGAGACTTATAGTTCTGCTGACTACTCGGCCATTGCAGGCAAGGACCCCAATGAAGTCTATTTCACCATGGAAAACACGTTCGAGCCAGCCAAGGGGGTAGTGAAAGGAACCTGGCCGATTCCTTTGGGGGAGAAGGGAGGCTTCCTTTACCCACGTCAAGATGCGACGACGATTGATCAGGAGAGCACCGTCACCGGTTATCTTCAGCGCTGGAGTCTGGATGTCCAGCGAGACCTGGGTCACGACATGGCAGTCAGTCTGGGGTATGTGGGCTCAAAGGGAACTAAGCTGACGATTGGGGATGATTTGAATTTGCCTGCGGAAGGAGTCTATCTCACTGGAGATGACTTCCAGAAGGGCCGTCCCCTTTGTCTTGAGAATCCGGAGTACTGTGACCGGTTCGGCCAGGTACTGGCCGTCCACAAGAATGGAAACAACGCTTATCATGCCTTCACCGCCAGGTTTGACAAGCGGTTCTCGCATGGCTTGCAAACGCAGATCTCCTTCACCGGTGGGAAGCTCATTGACGATGTCTCACAGGTGGTGAATTTCCTGGGGGCCAACGGCTCGAAGCAGGACGTCTTCTGCCGGAAGTGCGACAGATCCATTTCTTCGCAGGACCAGTCGAAGCGGCTCGTGATCAGCGCCAACTATGAACTGCCGTTCGGACGGAAGAAGGCATTTCTTTCGAACATTCCGAAGACGGTGGACCTGCTTATCGGCGGATGGCAAATCAACAGCATTGTCACCTTCGCCAAGGGCCTGCCAATTCAGCTCAACAACGGCGGCAACAGCGTCGGCCTCGGCAATCCGGGAATCCGGGCCAGCAGCACCGGCCATTCCGGCACGAAGAGTGGCGCGATCGCCGACCGCCTGAGCGCTTACTTCGATACGTCGGCGTACTCGATGACGCCCAACTTCCAGTTCGGAACGGTGGGGCGCTTCCTGCCCGACGTACGGG
>JBGPHY010000385.1:0-6060 GCA_041484625.1 Terriglobia bacterium
ACCAGCTAAAAGATGGGCGGCTCGATTTTGACTACAAACTGCGCCAGGGAATTGTGCAGAAAAGTAATGCCCTCGAGCTGATGCGTTCCGTGGGCATTGACGTTTAGACTGCGGCGGCTGCTCTTTGATGGAATGGCTGGCCAAGGATGGCCCACAGAGACACAAAGACCACAGAGAAGATAACCGAATTCCCGGCACCCCCTGCGCCACCGGGATGTCTATCATTTCTATAACCAAGGGATGGTTCGAAGTCAGGAAAGGGGGACCGCAATCTCAGTCAAATGTCACTTGATCTTACCAATTTCTTTGATGGCTGTTGCCCACTGACTCATTGCTGTTCCGACAGCGGCTCCGTCCGATCCCAGCCCGATGAAGGTAAATCCATCTGAGACGGCCTGGTCGAGCTGTTCCGTCTTCCAAAGAAGAATTCCAGCAGCTTTGCCTTGCTGACGGCAGGCAGCGACCACCTTCTTGAGGGCTTCGCGGAAATCGGGACGATCCAGTTGCCGGGGGGCTCCCAGGCTTACGCTCAGATCGAGCGGACCCACAAAAAGGACATCGACACCATCGACCGCTGCTATCTCATTGGCGCGATCGACAGCCGGGAGAGATTCGATCTGTGCAATCGTGAGAAGGTTCTGGCTGGCTTTGACAAAGTACTCATCAAACTCCTTCCCAAACCCGCAAGCCCTGTTAAAACTGGCTGCCCCGCGGATTCCTAGAGGCGGGTAGCGCATGGCTGCCACGGCTTGTCTGGCTTCTTCGGCCGTGCAGATCCACGGCACCATCACTCCGGAGGGACCCAGATCCAGCACCCGCTTGAACCGCGGAGCCTCGTTCCAGGCAATCCGGACCAGCGGAGCAGCCGGGGTGCAGTCCGCCGCCTGCAACTGGTGAACCAGGTGAGGATAGTCGCCTGCACCGTGTTCCATGTCGATCAGCAGCCAGTCAAAGCCGGCCTGCCCGGCAATCTCGACCGTGAGGTGCGATCCCAGGTTGAGAAAAGTCCCGGACACGATTTCACCACTGAGTACTCTTTGACGAATCCATTTCATAGTCGGCTCACCTGCTGTTTAGACTCTCTTGATAATCGTCCTCGTCGTCGTGCTCGTCCTCGACCAGAAACCTTCAGAGCACGACATCGAGAATGAGTACGACTAGAGACAGGCTCTTCTGACCATTGCTCTATTCATCCGCGATGGTGCCCAATGGGCGCGTGATCAACTTCTATGCGGGCCAAGATCCTGTGGTGCCCTCCAGCGCCGCTCCAACCCGCAAAATCAACGATTCCTGAAAGGGGGGACCTATAATCTGCAGGCCCATGGGCAGGCCTTTCGAATCGCGCCCGCAGGGAATCGAAAGAGCGGGGAAGCCCATTGCGTTGACAGCTCTCACCAGGCGGGTTGAGGCAAGGCGGACATCTTCCTCGCCTTCCATTTCCAAAGTCGATTGCCCAATCTTAGGCGCTGTACAGGGCGTTGCAGGTGTCAACAGGCAATCGACCTGCTTCCAGACAGCCAGGAATTCTTCGCGCAGAATCCGCCGGAGCCTTTGCGCGTTCACGTAATCGGTGGCCGGGAGGAATCGGCCCTGGTCCAGCAGGCCCAGCACATCCGAGCCAAACTCCGTGCGGCGCGCCAAGAACGATTCCAGCAAGGCGGAGGCTTCGGCCAGGAGAATGACGCGAGCTACTGTATTGATGGCCTTGATGTCGGGAACTTGCACGCTACTGACCCGGGCACCTGCTGTCTGCGCTGTCTCTGCCACGCGCTTCACAGCTTTGGCGATTTCCGGCTCCACCCGCTCAAAGTAGAAATTCTCAGGAAGCCCGATTCGTACATCCGCAATGGAAGGGTTATTGGAGGGCAGGTAGTCTGTCACGGGCTGTCGACTGGAAGAAGGATCACGCGGATCAAAACCAGCCAGGAGGTTCAATGTGAGCGCTGCATCCCTCACTGTTCGGGTCATCGGGCCCATATGATCCAGGGTGAATGAGAGGGGCATTGACCCGAAACGGCTCACAAGTCCGTATGTGGGTTTCAACCCTACTACTCCGCAATAGGACGCCGGGATGCGGATGGAGCCGCCCGTGTCGCTGCCCAAGGCCAAGGGAACCAGGCCGGCGGCCACGGCACTTCCCGAGCCGCCGCTTGACCCTCCCGGGATGCGGTTCATATCCCAGGGATTGCGAACGGTTCCATAATGTGGATTGCCGGAAGTGACACCATAGGCCAGTTCATGCATGTTGGTTTTGCCAACCAGCACAGCTCCGGCAGCATCCAGCTTCTCAACGACTGCGGCATCGTGTGCAGGAATCTGTTCAGCGAAGATCCTGGATCCGCCTGTCGTGCGGACTCCCCGGGTGAAGAAGAGGTCCTTCACCGCCACCGGAACTCCATGGAACACACCTCGATCGATACCGCGGCCCAGTTCAGCATCGGCTTGCCCGGCGCGAGCCATAGCACTCTCTTCCATCACCGTGATGAATGCAGCCAGGCTGTGGTTGAGCTTTTTAATGCGGTCCAGAGTTTCCCGCGTCAATTCCATTGACGAGAACTCTCGAGCACGCAAGGCCCGGGCTATATCTTGGACGTTCACAATTCTTCCTCGGATGGGCATTCGAAGCGAAATGCCGGCTCAGTCTCGGGAGAAAGCAGACCAACCAGAGGTCGGAAGTCTTTCTCAAGCTTTTCGAGACTTGCTTGCGCTTTCTCCAGGTCAGCATCCGGTACATCCAGATTCAGACCGACTGCAATCAATTTCCAATTCCGCTGTAGAGCCATTTTGGAATCCAAAGTCTCAGAACCGATCTTCCCTTGGTTAGTCTGCGATTGCGGCAGCGGCCATGGCTTTAAAGGCATTGGCCTCCTCGCCGTCACCTCCGCTGCTGCGCTGGACCAGGAACACCCCCACCAGGTCTTTTTTGACATCGATCCAGCCTTCGGTGCCAAATGCGCCTCCATGGCCGTATGTGCCCAGGGACTGGTATTGCAGCGTCCCCAGCGGGTCTTTCACGACAGTCCAAGCCAGACCATAGCCTTTGCCGGGGGAATGGCCCGCGGGGTCAAGGGTTCCGGTATGGAGGGTAGTCATCATTTCCACTCCCGAGCGAGAGAGCAGACGCTTGCCGTTGTGTGTGCCGCCATCGAGCATCATCTGGTAGAAAGCAAAGAGGTCGGCGGCTGTGGAGTACATGGCATACTCGGGGCCTGAGTACCTGGCCCCTTTGCGGAAGTTGGCGGGATCGCCCGCCAGGATGCTGCTGTCGGCTCGCTTCAACTTCCCCTCTTCGAGTCTATACACCATGGCGATCCGCTCCAGTTTGCCGGAAGGAGGAAAGATGAAGCTGTCTTTCATACCTAAAGGCTGGAAGATACGTTCCTCCAGGAAGGTTTCGAAAGGGCGACCCGACACTACTTCGACGATGCGTCCCAAGGTAGCGATTCCCGGGTTACTGTATTGCCAGCGAGTTCCCGGCTCGAAATCCAGCGGTTGTTGGGAATAAAGGGCCACTGCCTCGGCCAAGGACAAGTTCATCTTGGAGAGAAGGTCCCCCGCACCGGCGGGTGGATTGGCAACCATTCCTGAGGTGTGGGTTAACAGATCTCGCAGCGTGATCCGACGTGGCGGGCGAATCTGCTTACGTTCTTTGTCCGTAGCGCCCGGTTCATTTAGCCATAACCCTCGAAATTCCGGAAGATATTTCTCCACCGGATCACTGAGGACCACCTTTCCTTCCTCGACCAGCATCATCACGGCTACTGCCGTGACGGGCTTGGTCATGGACATGATCTGGAAGATGGTATCGGTCCGCATAGGCTTTTTCGATTCGAGTTCCTGGTAGCCAACGGCTTCGAGCCCTGCAATGGTGCCGTGGCGAGCTACTAGTGTCACTGCGCCTGCGATGGTCCCCTTGTCGACATAGACCTTCATGCGAGCTGGAATCCGCCCCAGGCGTTCTACATCCATCCCGGCCTTGGCTGGACTCACCTGTGCCTGCTGGGCCAGCAATCCCTGAGCAAAGGCAGTCACAATAATGAGAAGTGCGGTTGAAATTATGAAGATCCCGGAATTTGCTTGGCGCAAATATCCTGGCGATATCTGCTTTCTCATCTTGAAATCTCCTTGGTCACAGTGATGGGAGGCGCGGACGCCCTGGTCAATCGCCCGAGCTATTGCCAGGATAAAGCGGCAATACGCACCCCCGTGCTATTTCCCTCCAGGGGGACCTCATCAATATCATTTTCTTCCGGCACTTGCCAAGGGATTTAGGCCAGGAGTTTCTTGACGAGGTTGCCGTGGACGTCGGTGAGTCGGAATTCCCGTCCCTGGAATCGATAGGTGAGCTGGGTGTGTTCGATGCCCATGAGATAAAGGATTGTGGCATGCAGATCATGGACGTGGACCGGATCTTCGACAATGTTGTAGCCGAGTTCGTCGGTCGCCCCCACCACGGCTCCCCTTTTCACACCGCCCCCAGCCAGCCACAGACTGAAGGCACGCGGGTGGTGATCGCGGCCCAGGAATTTAGAATTATCCCTTTTCTCATTCATGGGGGTCCTGCCGAACTCCCCGCCCCAGATGATCAGTGTTGTGTCGAGCAGCCCGCGCTGCTTCAAATCCTTGACCAGGGCGGCTGCAGGTCGATCGGTCTCCTGACAGCGCTGCGGGAGGGAGTGAAGGATGTCGTCCCCTTTCGACGTTCCATGGCTGTCCCAGCCGCGATGATAGAGTTGCACGAATCTTACTCCCCGCTCCACCAGCCTGCGAGCCAGCAGACAGTTGTTGGCGAAAGAGACTTTGCCGGGCTCAGTCCCGTACATTTCATGGATGGATTTGGGCTCGGAGGCAATATCTGTCAATTCCGGGACGCTGCTCTGCATCCGATAGGCTAATTCATAAGATGCAATTCTCGTGGCGATTTCCGGGTCGCCCATCTGCTTCAACTCCAGCTCGTTAAGATCCCGCAGGGCATCAAGAGACCCACGCCGCAAAACCGTGTCCATTCCTGGCGGGTTGGAAACAAACAAAACAGGGTCACCCTGGGAACGAAACTCCACCCCCTGATAAACGCTGGATAGAAAGCCGCTGCCCCAACACGACTTCCCGCCACTCGGCTGGCCGCCCCCGGAAAGCATGACCACGAACCCCGGCAAGTCGCGGTTTTCGCTGCCCAGTCCGTAGGTCAGCCAGGAGCCCATGCTAGGCCTGCCAACAATCTGATGGCCCGTGTTCATGAAGATTTGGGCCGGAGCGTGATTGAACTGATCGGTGACCATCGATCGAACGAGAGTAATTTCTTCGGCCACTTCGCTCAGGTGTGGCAGCAGGCTGGAGAGTTCAATTCCGGCCCGGCCTCGTTTTTTGAACTGGTACGGAGAACCCAGCAGTTGCGGAGTTCCCTGTATGAAGGCAAACCGTTCTCCCTTGATGAGTTCCTGCGGAATCGGTTGCTGATTGAATTCCACTAGCTTGGGCTTGGGGTCAAAGAGGTCCAACTGTGAAGGCGCCCCTTCCATGAACAGGTAGATGATGCTTTTTGCCTTTGGCGGGAAATGAGGGCCGGCGGGATTGCCCGGCGCGGCGAACAGAGACTCGTTCATCAGGGAAGAGAGCGCGACAGCCCCCATTCCCAGGCCGCTTTCCAGCAGAAAATGACGCCTCGTCATGGTCTGAAGATGTTCTTTTGACATTTCCATCAAGTGGGTCCCCCTTGACCCAGGAGGGTTTGTTGGCACTCTTATGAACATGCGGGTTTTAGTGTGGGAGCCGCGCTCCGTCGCGGCGACCGCCTGGGTCAAATTGGTCGCCGCTCTGAGATCGGCTCCCACACTCCCCCCAAGACCGCCATTTTCATCGGCGGTGGTGAGCTTGAAAAGGTCATGGGGCACTCTTATGAAAATCGTCCTCGTCGTCGTGCTCGTCCTCGGCAGGAAACTTTCCGAGTACGACGACGAGAACGAGGACGAGTGGAGGCTAGCCCTATGGACGCGGATCTTTTCATCCGCGGCGGCGTGCTCAACCTGGACATGAACAACTCTTGTGACTGCCTACCGGATA
>JBGPHY010000386.1:0-6044 GCA_041484625.1 Terriglobia bacterium
AGCGCGATCTCGCATTGTCCAGCAAACACCTGGTGGATATAATCCGTGCGAGTCCGCAAGGAGATGTACCACTCGGCCACATCGCGGATGCCGCGGGGATACATCAATGAGGGACCCGGCACCTGGGCCACATCCCCCAGCGACATCCCTCCAAAGCTGGCACAGACTGCCCGCTTGCTGTCGGCTGCCCGAGTGACTTCCCTCTGGTAGTGGTTCAGATCCTCCCCCGATATCGGCCTGTACTCCTCCAGGTTCATTTCTGGATCCAGATCCTCCTCCTCGACGGGGGGCTGCCGGATTTCCATGTCAAAGAAGTATCCACCCTGGGGCATTCGTCCACTGGGGGGAGCGGAGAGGTCCCCGTGGGGATAGATCAGGAGGTCACCGTTCTGGTCTAGCGTGGTATTGAAATCTCCGGGAACCAGCACTTCAAGCCCCTGAAAGGTCCGCCAGGGCTTCCAGTTCTCTACAGGAAAACCGAATTTGCTTGTGCGTGGAAATACCTCTTCGACGTCAATGCCCATGGCTTGCTTGAGGTCTTCATCGATGAAACCCAGCAGTTGGCCAGACTCGCAGATCTTCACCGGCCGCTTCTCTAACCCGTAATGATCGCGCAAGGCAGCCACGCAGCTCACGTGTATGCCGGTCACTGAGGTTCCTGCAAAATCCAGCGGAACTGCGTCAGGCAGCTTATGGTTGAGAGAAACGGAGACCCTTTCTTTTCCGGTCATAAGCGGGCCTTGTACTCGAGCTTGCCCTGGATTCCCAGGTTCAAGTGGAAGAGAGGTCCCCCCATGTAACCCGTGGTCGGATCATATCCCGATGGCATGATGGGCATGGGTTCTGACTTCCCTGCCGAAGTGATGAAAATGTCAGTCAAAGACTCTCCACCAAACGTCAAGGAAGAGACCTGCTTGGCAGGAATCTGGATTCGGCGTTCTTCGTTTCCCTCGGGATCGTAGCGGACCAGGCAGCTTCCGTACCACTGAGCCGACCAGACGTAACCGTCGGCATCCACGGTCAAGCCATCGGGCAATCCTTCTTCTCCGGTCACCTTTACGAATACGCGGCGATGGCTGACATGCCCGGTCTTGCGGTCATAATCGTAGGCATAAATGGTCCGTACCGCCGAATCTGTGAAATAGAGAGTCTTTTCATCGGGGGAAAAACCCAGGCCATTTGCCAAATGGATCCCGTCATCAACAAGGTGAACGGATCGGTCCGTGTCCACGCGGATGAGATATCCCAATGGATACGACTTGCCGGGGTCATAGTAGAAGGTTCCCGAAAACAATCGCCCTTCCGGGTCGGCAATACAGTCGTTCAGCTGACACTTGGAGCCCTGGACCTCGGCTGCAATAAGCGTGGGATCCCCGTGTCCGTCCCACAACCAGATGCCACCCGTATTAGTGAGAACAAATCCGCCGCGACTGTTGAACGCGAAGCCGCACACCTCCAGGTTCTGTTTCAAGACTTGATGTTTGGACGAGGCCGGATGATACTGGTAGAATCTCTGCCCCGTCTGGTCGACCCAGTAGAGGATCCCTGCGTCATGATCCCAAAGTGGGCCCTCTCCGCAAAGATCTCCATAATCTGTGATAACTTTCACTTCTGTCATGCTCCCTCCGGATTGTCTCTTGACAAGACTCGTAAGTCCTCTTCTCTGAAGGTCGTCAACACGGTTGAAAACCTAAGCAATCGTCGTGATGGGTGCGGCCAGAGACTGGCGTACCGTCTCCTCTTCCAATTGGACCCCTAATCCGGGGCTATCCGGCAGCGCCCATCGTCCGTCCTTCAATCCATCGGCCGGAGCCTAAGAAGCACACGAACCATGAAACAATTCATGAATCACGAGCAATTTATCGAAGCCGACAGAATGTTGTCAATTCCTTTCTCAGGAGATGGCCTGGACTCTCCGTCTGTGACAAAGTGCTACGATTGGATGAATAATAATGCCGTGCCGGACTACGGAGTGTTGCAGAGGCATCATATGCAGTTGATCGGGGATGCCTTCGAACTTTTCGATGCCTGCCGGGATGAGGGAATCATCTTTGCGTTTCGCAACCAGCATCCGAATGCCAGTCAACCCGTCGTCTTAAAGGGGCTGCATTCCGGATTAGCCTATCGATTGGAATTTCCCGCCTCGGAGAAAACGCTGGTAATGACCGGCCAGAAGCTCATGGAGACAGGTCTCCTGGTGAATCTTCCGGACACGGACAGCTCCACGCTAATTCGGTTCTCGCGGAAGCGGGACTGAGCGGAGGCTGTTACTGATCAGCCTGGCGACCGATTAGCCGATAAGTGACAAGAGATGCTGCCCCCAATTCTTGTCGGGGAACTTGTCGATTCGGGAGGAATGGTCATGAGGTCATTACATGGCTCGGAGCTTATCAGGCAATTGGCTCTGGTGCTGCTGGTTTCTGTCTGGCTTGTGGTAGACATTTCTGCAGGATCGGCTTTCAAGGTTGTCCTGAAGAACGGGACTGTGATTGAAGCAAAGGCCAGACCTGTGTCGATGGAGGGATTCCTTCGGTTTACCTCCCTGGACAACAAATTCTATACTCTTTCGGTGGAGCAAGTGAATCTGCGGGCCACTGATGAGGCCAATGCCGTTTCCTTCACCAGTTCAAGCTCTTCGGGACAGGCTCCCAGACGCTTTAGTAATGAAAACCTGCCGGCAGGGGGTGAACTCTTCCCCGAACCCCCTCGCCCCACCAGCACTAGGGGAGCTGCCGGAAGAACCGCGGAAGAGAAGTCAGGAACTGCTGAGGGTGCCGCTACCTCTCCTCTGGCCCCCTCGTCTGGTGTAGAGCCATTTGACCAGGCCCTCCGAGAGCATTTAAAGGCCGGGAAACCTATGGCTGTCTATTTCTACGTGGATTGGTGTCCTTATTGCGCCGAACTCGACAAGAAAATCCTGGCTTCTCCTGAAGTAAGGCAATACCTGGGCCAGATCCTCTACGTTTCGATCAATGCCGAAAAAGGAGAGAAAGAGAGTGCCTTGTTTGCAAGGCTGGGAGGGACCGGCTATCCTTACTTCCTGGTGGTCTCCAAGGGACTGGATCAGGTGCAGAAAATCCGCGCCCACTCTCGGGAGAACAATCGCTGGGTTCTCCTTTCACCTGCCGGGTTCGTCGAGGCCTGTAAGAAGGCGGAGATGGGGAGATGCCAGGATTGTGGCAGTTAAGAAGCGTTTCCGTCTTATGCGTGACGCATCCAAGGTCGTGAAAATCAGCCCCCGTAGTGGTTATAGGATGCGTTAGCGTTTCGCGTGTGATGTATCTCATGCAGGACCCACTATCCCCCGTCTCAAAAACCTACTTCAGCTGGTCCCGAATCTGCGTGATAGTCTCCGCCACACTGCTCCGCTGCATCCAGGACGGAGCCGTGATCAGATCGGGATCAAAGCGGAAGAGGAGCCAGTCCTTGGCTTCTCGAGGGTAGGCCTCCCACTCCGGGAGAACGTGCTCGAGGCGCTGGACTAGCTGGCTCAACGCGCTCCTATTCTCCTCAGACTCCCTCCCGTGGGTATGGAGATAGAACCGCCAGAGCAGTTCCCGCCACTCGGTAAATGTCCGAAAGTAAAGATCGGTGAGCGTGGCGGCCCGCTGGAATTCCCGGAAGGCTTCAGGATCAGGGACGCTGGCGGAATCAATCGATGCAATCAACGAGCGAACTCGGGAGGCCAGAGACAGCGCCTTGAGGTTAGAATCCCGCAGAACATTGAAAGAATGTTTTCGGACCTGCTGAGCCAGGAAGGATTCCTCCGCTTTTTCCTGCGCAAATCCGGTCTGGCCGGGCTGAAAAAGCATGGTCCATTTGAAAGCCAACTGGCTCTGGGAAGTCTCGTCAAGATAGGTGGTTTTCCAGAGATCGTAAGATAACGAGAGCGCTTGGGCCACGGCTTCAGCGTTCTTCCTTCCGAAATGCAGGTTGGCCCACTCTCGAACGATTTCCTCCGAGGGTTCGTCAGGATTCCAGGCCAGCCGCGAGAACAGGAAAAGTGACGCTCTGGCTGTAGAGAAACCGCGGCGCAGGAAGTCGTAGTCGTCATACTTCTCCACCCAGGAGCCGGGAAAGATGCAACCTCCCATCCAGGGCCCCCAGGCGTTAACCGCCACAGCACCGTTTCGCCGGCTGCTCTGAAACCGCCTCTGCCAGTGTGCCGGGAAGAACAGCAACCGGCCCCACCCGTCATATTGGCGGAAACAATCGAAAGTCACTGAAAAAGGTCGAAGGCGGGCAGCACCCTGGGGGACTAACCGGTTTTCCCCGGAACTGAGAAAGAAGTCATCATCGGTATTCTTGGTGTCATACATGATTTCCTTCTCTGGGGCCCCGGATAGCACCCGGCGAAAATCCTCCATGTTCCAAGCCACCCACCAGAGGCGGAAGATTAAGCGCCGCTTCAGTTCCTTCACGATGGTATCGTAGTAATGGCTGGCCATCCGCCCGGCCCCTTCTGGAGTCTTCCACAAGCGGAAGCCGCGGTAGGCCAAACGCGGAGAGGGTTCCGTGGGAGTCACAATCACTCCATCCAGGCTGGTCTTGTCAAACAGTTCCCTGAACTTGGCCTCCACGAACTTCCAGGCCGACTCACCGGTATCCGAGAGCTGGCGGCCGTCGAGATGATCGGGGAAGGAGAACTCATAGATCTGCAGGAACAATTGCATGTGCAACTGGTGGGCATAATCGGCCAGTTCTGTGAGCGCCCGGCAGAAGATGGCGGATCGGCGTCGATGGAGGCTGTCGGAGCCGTAAACGGAGACCCGGTCCTCTAGTCGATCGTAATTAACGTAGTCCTCGATATTCAAATTCAGGAATGCGATGGTATTGAACCCGGATTTGAGTAGCTCGCGCATGGCGGTTTTTGCGTTTTCAACTTGCCGGGCCAGCACCATCTCGTTCACAAAGGGATCACTTCTGAAGTAATAGCCTTCATCAGGAAGGCTGAACACCACCCCCTGATAAGAAAAAATGCGTTCTGGAAAGGCGGGGGTTTGGGTCAATCGCAGATCCCAGTTGAAATCCTTGCTAAGCAGAGCTTCCGACAGTCGGTAAATTCCATAGACCAGACCGATCCCGTCGGAAGCCACTCTCATTCCTCCAGCTATGGGCTCAATGGTGTAGGACTGCGAGGCTGGACTCCTGTCGTTAATAAAAAGACCCTTCCCTTCGATGAGGATCCGTCGCGTGGCCGTAGAGTTTCCGGCTTCGGGCTGTGGAGAATAGCCTCTCTTCTTCAAAGCTGCGCCCAGCTCGTCCATTGCCAATTGCAGGGCCAAGTCCTTCGAAGGGAGATTCTCCAGGCGGATCAGGACCAGGTCGGAGTCAGGTTGAAGGCCCGCTGTACGCGGAGCCAACGAAGAGACAATCGGCAACAATCCGAGCCATGAAACAAGGACAAAATCGAGGCGCAAGAGATTCCCCTGAAATTCGGAAAGTAAATGTGGATTCAAAAACTCAAAGGCCCGTCGTCGTGACAAACAACGGGTCGAATCCAGAGCGGTTATGACCATGAAGACCCACTACGTCCATAGTCTAAGTTGAAACCACTGCCGGATTCCAGCCATTTCAACCTCGAAAGACTCAGGCTAAGCTTCCTCTGCTCATTCTCCTTTAAATTTCCTTCGATCTTGCACCGATATAAAAGGTCGAGTGTAGAACCTGCGGGTGCAGCGAGGCCGGCAACGGAAGAAAGCCCATATTGTTGAACTGCCCGTTACAGCAAGGTCGCATAACGGAACTGGCAGAACGAAACCGATACAAACGCATTAACCGGTGTTACAGATGAGCCTGGGTAGCCACGCTGAGCTTCGCGAGGCGTGGGCATTTCGTAACAAAACAAAATACGTTTGTATTAGGAACCCGATTCAACGCAGTGTAGACCTAAAGGGGAAGCAATGGGTGAGATTGTTCTGGTAGTGGATGATGATGAGAGTGTGCGGGAATTGCTCACAAGGATTCTGAGCGCTGAAGGGATTCAAGTTGCAGCCGCGGCCGATGGACAAAGCGCCATCCGGATATTCTGGGAAGTCCGGCCG
>JBGPHY010000387.1:0-5974 GCA_041484625.1 Terriglobia bacterium
AAGGGGAATCCAAATAGGTTCCGGTGTTGGCCACCATTACGATTTTCCCGATGCGGAATTCGGCACCTTGTGCGTAGAGGGTGCGAGAGGATTCACGGCTAAGGAAATCACAAATCACTGGAGCCGGCAGTCCTTTATAAGTGATCATGCCATGTTCCAGCACATGGCTGACGTCGACCAACCGCTGAATTATCCGGTCAGGTTCACTCATCTTCTTCTACTCTCCGTGAGGAGAAGATGCCGGAGACCCGCAATCTGGATCTGCCCGACCTTCACAAATTGCAGTGGGAGTGTCAAGTCTTAATCCAGCCGCTTGCGAAAACGGAACGAACTTAAAACCAAAATCATCACTCCAAGTATCAGCAGGGCCGCCATCTGGGGCCAAAGGACTGTAACTCCACTTCCCTTCAGAAAGATATTCCGGATAATCTCCATGAAGTAGCGCAGCGGATTCAAATAAGTCAAATACTGAACCGGGACCGGCATGTTACGGATTGGAAAGGCAAATCCGCTCAGCATGAACGCCGGCATGAAAAAAAAGAAGGATGACATCATAGCCTGTTGCTGAGTGTGGGAGATCGTCGAGATAAACAACCCGGCCCCCAGAGTGGTCAGCAGAAAGAGAATCGAACAGACCAACATCAGCAGGATGCTGCCTCGAAAGGGGACCTGGAAGATCAGCAATGCCGCGCTGGTCACCAAGGCAACATCCATCAGGCCGACCACGGCAAACGGCGCCGTCTTGCCGATGATTAATTCCATGGGCTGAATCGGCGTCACCATCAACTGTTCCATGGTGCCGATTTCTTTTTCGCGGACGATGGCCAGGGCCGTCAGCATCAGAGTGACCAGGGTGACGATGTTGACAATGACTCCCGGCACAAAATAATTGCGGCTCTTTAATTCCGGATTGAACCAGATACGGCTTTGCAGGCGCACTTGAGGGGAACTCAGATTAACAGGCCCCCCTTCCACCAAAGTCCGGGAGAACATGCGCCGCCGGTTCTGTTCCAGGAAAGCACGGTTTGCATAGCCGTAAATCACGTTGGCTGCATAGCTGGAAACAATCGACGCCGTATTAGAGTTGGTGCCGTCAATCAGTACCTGGACGGCAGTGGTCGAGCCCCGCTGGATATCACGAGCAAATCCAGGCAAGACTAGGATGGCTCCTTGGACCCCGCCGTAGTCCAGCAACTCTTCGACCTGGCCCTCACGCTCGGGTGTGGCCACCACCTCGAAACGCCGTGAGCCTACAAACGAGGCCAACAAATCGCGGCTTTCCGGAGTTCTGTCCTGATCGACCCAGGCAATCCGCACAGTCTCCACGTCCATGTTGACGGCGAAGCCAAAAATGATCAACTGGAGCAATGGCGGGGCGATGAGAAAGGCCCGCATTCGGGGTTCTCGGAAAGCCTGCCTGAATTCCTTTCGGATGATATGGCGTATGCGGTCCCACATAGGTCAAGCCACCTTTTGCCGCAGCTTGCGGGTCGCGATCAGAAAGACTGCGCCGGAATAGAGAAGCAAGAAAAGCACTTCCATCCACAACACTTACAGGCCGATGCCCTTCAGAAAGATGCCCTTCAGAATCGTAACGAAATAGCGCGCCGGGAAGATAAACGTAACCGCCTGGATCCCAGCAGGCATGTTCTCAATGGCATAAATGAAACCCGAGAGCAGGAAGGCCGGCAAAAAGGAAGTTAGGGTGCCCAACTGATAGGCCAACAATTGTGAGCGAGTTGCCGCCGACAGGAAAATCCCCCAACAGAAGGCGCCGAACAGGAAGATACAACTGGTGAAAAAAAGAAACAAGGCGTTGCCCCGGAGGGGAACCCCGTAAATCAGAACGCCCACCACAATGGCAATGAGCATGTCGACCAGGCCGAGCGTAAAATAGGCGCTCAGTTTTCCAAGCACCAATTCGGATGGTCGAAGCGGGGTCGAGAGCAACTGTTCCATCGTTCCGGTTTCCCACTCCCGCGCTATGGTCAGCGAAGTCAACAAAGCCGAAATGATCATCAGAACCACGGCGATCAATCCGGGGACAATATAGTTCTTGGACTTCAAATCCGTGTTGTACATCACTCGCACACGCGGATCCACTACTGGTTCCAGTGTGACCCCGGCCCGGCGGTCCTGTGCCACTCGCTGTAGCCTGGAACTGTAATCCTGAACCAGGATCTGGGCGTATCCCAAAGCAATGGATGCAGTGTTCGAATCGCTGCCGTCGATCAGGATCTGAACTTCGGCTTCCCGTCCGGCGCTCAGATTTCTCGCGTAGTCCGGCGGAATCACCACGCCCAGCAGTATGGTGTTCCGGTCGATCTCGTTCTCAATGGAGCGATACTCCGCTGTGAAACCCAGTACCTGGAAGTAGCGTGACCCTTGAAATTGCGCAATCAGTTCACGGCTTTGTGGGCTCTGGTCCCGATCCAGGATCAAAGTGGAAATACGATCCACATCCAATGTGAGCGCATAACCAAACAGCAGCAACAACAGGAAGGGCATGGCCAGGGCCATGATCAGGCTCCTGGGATCTCGCACAATGTGCAGAAACTCTTTCCGCGCCACTGCATGGGTGCGCCTCAGGGTCATGAGAGTTTCCTTTCTTCCTCCTCAATCATGGCCACGAAGACATCCTCCATGCTGGGTTGAATTCTCTCCAGACTTTGTACCTCTATTCCTTTTTGATCAAGCCTATTTCGGATAGATGGATCTGCCTCAATGGTTCGGTTGAGCCGGACGTGCAATCCGCTCCCAAAAACGGCTACGTCTAAAATGCCCTCCAGCCCTTCCAGCGCTTTGATGCTTCCTATCAGGTCCGAGGAATCCAAGTGGAACAAGATCTGGGCATCCAACTGGGCTTTCAATTCAGCGGGGGTGCCCAAAGCAATCACCTTGCCCCGGTACATCAGGGCCAGGCGGTGACAGTATTCTGCCTCATCCATATAGTGGGTGCTGACGAAAACCGTTTTCCCTGCCTTAGACAACTCGTAAATCAGATCCCAGAAGTTCCGTCGCGCGATAGGATCAACCCCGGAAGTCGGTTCGTCCAGGAAGAGGATCGGCGGTTGGTGCAGGATGGCGCAGCCCAGGGCCAATCGCTGCTTCCAACCACCGGATAGCTCGCGAGTCAGCGAGTTGCGCCGCTCGGTTAATCCCGCCATGTGGAGAACATACTCTTTCCTTTCCCTCAACAGCCCCGCTGGGACGCCATAGACTCCACTGAAAAACTCGATGTTCTCTTCCACAGTCAAGTCATCGTAGAGCGAGAACTTCTGAGACATATATCCAATCGTCTTTTTGATGGATTCGGCCTGCGTCGCCACATCAAACCCGTTCACTGTGGCTCGCCCTTGGCTGGGGGTCAGCAAACCGCAAAGCATCCGGATGGTGGTCGACTTCCCGGCTCCGTTGGGTCCGAGGAAGCCGAAAATTTCGCCCTTGGCCACCGAAAGCGAGACGTGGTCCACGGCGGTGAAGTTGCCGAATCGTTTCACAAGCGCCTCCATGACGACAGCCTTTCCATCAGGATTCATGCAGGCGCTCCTCACTTTTGCGGATCAGCGCTATGAACACGTCCTCCAGCGAGGGGAGAATGAGTTGCACGGAAACGGGTCCCAAACCGATCTGCTCCAGTCGCTGGCGCAGTTGCTCAGGAGAGGTCCGGACAGAGGAAAGGAATACGTGCAGAACAGGCCCGGAGGGTTCCGCGCTGGCGACGCCGGGCTGATCCAGAAGAATCCCGCGGGCAGTTTTCAGGTCTGAACACCGCAATTCCAAACACTGCTCCTCGAATTGCTGACGCAATCGGTTAGGAGAATCGCACCGAATCAGCCGACCCCGGTCCATCAAGCCAACGCGATTACAGCGCTCTGCTTCGTCCAGGTAGGCGGTTGTGACCAGCACTGTCATCCCTTCTTTGACCAGCTGGTAGAGAATGGCCCAGAAGTCACGACGGGAAACCGGATCCACCCCGTTGGTCGGCTCATCCAGGAATAGGACCAGAGGACGGTGCAGCAAAGTGCACATGAGGGCCAGCTTCTGTTTCATCCCTCCCGAAAGCTTGCCGGCTTGGCGGCGCTGGAAGGGATCCATCCGCGTCATGCGCAGCAGGCGAACCATCAACTCTTCACGCTCGCGTCCCGCTATGCCAAACAGGTCTCCATAAAACTCCAGATTCTCGCGGACGGTTAGGTCTGAGTACAAGCCGAACCGCTGAGCCATATAACCGATACTATCCTTGACTGCATCGACATCGCGGGCGACATCGTGGCCGGCGACAATGGCTTGGCCACCCTCGGGGTCGAGCAATCCACTCAAGAGACGAAGAGTGGTGGTCTTGCCGGCCCCGTCGGGGCCCACCAAGCCGAAGATCTCACCGCGGGGGATTTGCAGGTTCAAGTGATCGACGGCAATAATAGCTCCGAATTTCTTAGTCAACTCGCGCGCCTCGATCATAGCGATGGCTGTCGGTATTCCTATATTATTCACTCAGTAGTATCTCCGCGTCGGCCGGCATGTTGGACTTGAGTTCGTGCTGGGGGTTGGAAACATCGATCTTGATTCGATAGACCAGTTTGACGCGTTCCTCGGCGGTCTGTATTTGTTTGGGGGTGAACTCGGCCTCCGAGGAAATGAAGGACACCTTCCCCCAGTACACTCTTCCCGGAAAACTGTCGGTGCTGATCCTGGCCTTCATCCCGTGCTTTACTCGCCCCAGGTCTTTCTCATTGATATAGGCGCGCAGCCAGGGATGATCGATGTCTCCAATACTGGCGAAGGTAGTCCCGGCAGCCAGGACTTCGCCTGGATCGGCAGATTTCACCAGGACCACTCCGGTGACAGGGGAGGTCACCACAGTGTCATCCAGTTGGGAGTCAACAATCGCCACTTGGGCCCGCGCCCTCTCCAGTTCGGCTTTGCGGGACTGCACTTCCTGCTCCTTGCGCTTTAACTCTAGGTGTAAGGCCTCGCTCATTTTCAGGCCGGCACGAGCCTGTTCCAACTGGGCACGAGCTGAATCGATCTGTTCGGCTCGGGGTCCTTCCGTTACCAGCTTAAGGTTCTCTTCGGCCCGCTTGACTGCAGCAGCCGACGATTCGTACCTGCTCTTGAATTGGTCAAACTGGGATCTGGAGATGTCATCATTATGGTATAGCCTCTGCCCGCGGTCCCAATCTGCTGCAGCCTGTTCGTGCTGAGCTGTGACCTCCTCGACCAGGGCGCGCGCCTGTTGAATCTCCTGGCTTCGGGAGCCTGCCAGCAGCTCGCGCAGGCGGGCTTCAGCCTGTCGGACGTTGGCAGTGCGGAGCTCGACCTCAGCGGCCAGCGAACTCCGCTGGAACTCCACAGCAGTCCGCATCTGCGCCAGCTGGCTTTGGGCCGCCTGGAGACCCGCCTGATCGCGGCACCGAGTCCGGCGGATCTGCTCGGGGTCAAGCCGGGCCAGAACCATTCCGCGCATAACCGCCGTCCCTTCTTCCGCATGAAGCTCGATGAGTCTCCCGGGGATTTTAAAGGCCGCCTTCACTTCAGTCAGCTCGATGTTGCCGGAAACCAGGATGCGATCCTTCGGCCCTCCTCCTCGGCAAGCCACCAAACTCGCCAACATCACCGGGGCCACCATCCGTCCAAACCTGCTCATCCGTCTCATGGTCTAGACTCCTTATTGTTGCGCTTGCACCTGGACTGGCAGTTCACACCCCGCAGAGCTGTCATCCCTTCATTCGACCAGTCGCTGGAGGGTCCCAGTTGCCACGGCCAACTCAATTCGGGCCAGGTTGTGGGCGAACAAAGCCAACACCCGAACCTCCCGGGCTCTCGACAGGCGGGTTTGGGCATCGTTGACTTCCAGGCTGCTCGTGATACCGCCTTCGTAGCGACGGCGGGCCTGGGCCAGTTCCTCTTCGGAGAGCTTCAACCCTTCTTCGGCCGAGTTAACCTGGGCCTCAGCACTCCGCACGTTGTCGAG
>JBGPHY010000388.1:0-5968 GCA_041484625.1 Terriglobia bacterium
CTTCCCTGCTGGAGCGCGAACGCTCGCTGCAACAGGCGCTCAATGCCAAGGCGGAACGACAAATGCGTTTGCTCAGCGGCAAACACAGCGAAGAACCATCTACCGTCTTGGCTAAAGAAATCAGCGACTTGAGCACCGACTACGACCAGGTTCAATCGCTGATCCGGAGCAAGAGCCCTCGCTATGCCGCGCTGACTCAACCCCAACCACTTGGACTTCAAGAGATCCAGCAGCAGGTGCTGGACGACCAGACCCTCTTGCTAGAATACGCCTTGGGCAATGAGCACAGCTACCTGTGGGCCGTAACCCCCTCGACTCTGCACAGCTACCAACTCCCCCCACGGGCAGAGATCGAAAAGGCCGCCCGCCGCGTCAGCGCTTTGCTATTGGCTCGCCAACCTAAAGCAGGAGAGACACCCCGGCAATATCAGCAGCGCGTGAAAGATGCAGACGGTCAGTATTGGCAAGACGCAAGCGCTCTCAGCCAGGTTCTGCTCGGACCTGCGGCTGAACTCTTGGAGAACAAACGCTTACTTATTGTCCCTGAGGGAGCCCTGCAGTATCTGCCGTTTGGCGCTCTACCCAAGCCGGATAAGATAGAAGGGGAAAGGGCGAAAGGGGGAAAAGGCGAAACGGGGAGGACAAGTACAGATACAGCTGTACCGCTGATTCTCGAGCATGAGATTGTAAGTCTGCCTTCGGCTTCTGTGATGGCAGTGCTGCGGCGTGAAACACGAGATCGCCCTGCTCCAGCCAAGATGGTTGCTGTGCTGGCCGACCCCGTTTTCGAGACCGATGATCCCCGGGTGGCCAAGAACAACTCAACCCGGCCAGGAACCAGTGCGGCAGTTCATCCTCAGGTCTCTGGGACCCAGGTTCCACCTTCCACCCGTCGTCGGCCTTCCTCCTCACCCCCTATGGCTCCGAGTTCTGACTTGCACCGGGCATTGAGAGATGTCGGCATGCTGCGTGGCGAACTCACTGTTCCCCGATTACCCGCCACCCGGCAGGAAGCCAGGTCAATTATGACCGTTGTTCCTGAGGGAATGGGCCTGATGGTGCTCGATTTCAATGCCAGCCGGTCCATGGCCACCAGCCCGGAGCTGGCCCAGTACCGCATCGTGCATTTCGCTACCCATGGCCTTCTTGACAGCGAGCATCCGGAATTGTCAGGGCTGGTGCTGTCCCTGGTGGACGAGCACGGAAAGCCTCAGGACGGCTTTTTGCGCCTGAATGACATCTACAACCTGAATCTGCCTGTCGATCTGGTAGTGCTAAGTGCCTGCAACAGCGGATTAGGTAAAGAGATCCGTGGAGAAGGCCTGGTGGGGATTGTGAGAGGCTTCATGTATGCGGGAGCGGCACGTGTTGTTGCCAGCTTGTGGAAAGTGGAAGATGAGGCCACGGCAGAATTAATGAAGCGGTTCTACCAGCACATGCTTCAGGGCGGGGAGCCCGCGGCAGCCGCTCTGCGGGCGGCCCAGGTGGAAATGTGGCAGCAGAAACAGTGGCGGGCTCCTTACTACTGGGCCGCCTTCGTTCTGCAGGGAGAGTGGAAATGAGTATTCGCCCCTCACCCAAGAGGGAATGGGAGCTGACCGAAGAAGCCTTTTCGAGGTTTCTGTCCTGGCTTGATCCCAACCCGGACCAGGCGGGCCAGAAATACGAAGATATCCGGCACAGACTGATCAAGATATTTACCTGCCGGGGCTGCACCATTCCTGAAGATCTGGCCGACGAGACCATCAATCGCGTAATCCGCAGGGTCCAGGACATCGCGGAGACTTATGTCGGCGACCCGGCTCTCTATTTCTACGGGGTAGCTCACAATGTTCACCTGGAGTACTGGAGAAGGAAACCCGAGCTCCAGCCCCCGCCTACCCCTGACGCGCCGCCGCAATCCGAAGAAGACCATGCTTGCCTGGACGATTGTATGGAACGACTGTCGCCGTACAGCAGGGATCTGGTACTGCAGTACTACCAGGAGGAAAAGCACGCCAAGATCAACCTTCGCAAGCAGTTGGCTGTTCAGCTGGGAATTCCTTTGAACGCGTTAAGGATCCGGGCCCACCGGATCCGTATGAATCTGCAGGCCTGCGTATTTCAATGTCTGCAGCAGAAGGTGGCGGCATGAAATGGATTCTGATTCGGCGCATTCCTAAGTGGAGGGGGTAGCGGAATGTCGGAGGGAGGTGTACACGTGAAGACCGATCTCGAGAACGAATTGCCCTTGAAGCCTTATCTGTTGGGGGAGCTTAAGCCTGAAGATCAACAAAGGCTTGAACAGCGCTTGATGATTGATACGGCCGTCTTCGAGGAATTGCAGCGGGCTGAAGATGAACTAATTGATGATTACTTAAGAGGCGCCCTCTCCGGCCGCGAAAGGGAAAGATTCGAGACTTTCTTTCTATTGGCACCGGAGCGACTCCAAAAGCTGAGTTTTGCCAAAACTTTGAAGCGCTATGTTGCAGACCACCCCACAAAAGAAAGTCGCTGGGTAGCTTGGTGGGAGACTTGGCTAGCCTTCTGGCGCTCCCAGAATCCGGTCCTGCGTTGGTCTCTGGCAACCGCCATCCTGATGATTATTGCTGGTGGATCATGGACATCGATCCGGGTTTCGCGACTCCAGAAGGCCCTCGAACAGGCTGGCGCTCGGGACGTACGGAAGCAGTTGATGGAGATGCAAACCCGAAATTCAGAGCTGGCGGCCGCGTTGCAGCGTGAGCAGAGCCAGCGCGGCTCCCTGGAACAGCAGGTAGCCAATCTGAAGACGGGAGAGAAGCCTGGCCATCCCTCCCCTCTGCCCAGCCAGTTGCAACCTGCCTTGTTATCTTTTGCTCTCACTCCCGGATTGCTCAGGGACATGGGGAGCAGCCAAAAGATAAACATCTCTTTGGGGACAAGTCTAGTGCAGTTGGAGTTGAACATGGTGGCCGAGGTTTATCCCCGGTACCGAGCGGTGCTGCAGACAGTCGATGGGGACGAAATTTGGACCCTGATCTGGCCCAAGACTGAATCCACTGGACAAGGCCATCCCTTGCGATTGATTCTCCCCGCGAAGCTTTTAACCCGAGGGGACTACATCTTGAAGCTCAGCGGTATGACTACCAGTGGAGATTTTGAAGACATTGGCAACTATTCCTTCCGGGTGATTCAAATGTAGTACTTTGGTAGTTATTGGGCGTGGTAGCCACGGCGAGTGCATCTTGCGAGCCTCGGGTCTCTGGGGAGGAGAAGCCCATCCCTCCCGTGGGGCTTCTGTCCCTAGGCGGCGGCTGGCGGAGTCGCCCTACAGTTTCAATTTTTTCACAGCTTCTCTTTGCAACGGGGAATTTCATAAATGTGCGAAGCATAAGGGACGGCCAGGAGGATCCCATGCGCAAAACGTCATCACTCGTGAAGGTCGCCCCGCTGCTGGCGGTGTGGCTGTATTGCTCCTTGTTTATCGGCTACCTCTATGCCCAGACTGGATCATCAACCATTAGGGGAAATGTCCTCGATCCTCAGGGCAAGGCTGTAGTCGGTGCCACAGTCACGCTCAAGAACCCTGAAAGGAACCTGGTCCGCACTCAGAACACCAACGAGAAGGGGAGTTACCTCTTCAGTGCCTTACCTCCAGGGGTTTATCGAATCGAAGCGGAGGCCCCAGGATTCAAGAGACTCACTGCCAACGAGATTCGCGCTCTCGTCGACCAGACCACTCAACTCGACTTTCAATTAGAAATCGGGGAAATCACCCTTTCTATTACAGTCACCGCAGAGGGATCAGAATCCCGCATTAACACTCAAGATGCCAGCATCGGGAACAATTTTAACACGTCTCAAATTTCGCAATTTCCGCTCGAATCCCGCAATGTAGTCGCCTTGTTGAGCATTCAGCCCGGCGTCACCCCGGACGGGTATGTGGCGGGCTCGCGTGCCGACCAGGCCAACGTCACTTTGGATGGGGTGGATGTCAACGAGCAACAATCCGGAATGGATGTGGTCCAGGACCTGGCATTTCATAAAGACGAGGCCTTTGCCACCGTGTTGCGGGTTACGCCTGACTCCGTGCAGGAGTTTCGAGTGACCGTCTCGAATCCGAATGCCTCACAAGGGCGTTCCTCCGGCGGACAGGTGTCGATGATCACCAAGAGCGGAACCAACGACCTTCACGGGTCCCTATACGAATTCCATCGCAACACGGTGACCTCGGCCAACGACTTCTTTAACAATCGCACCATTGACCCCGACACCGGCAAGAGCATTCCCCGCCCCAAGCTGATCCGTAATCTCTTTGGGGGATCGCTAGGAGGACCCATCAAAAAGGACCGTGCCTTCTTCTTCTTCACTTATGAGGGGCGGCGCGATGCCAGCCAGCAGAGCGTGATCCGGTTTGTCCCTTTGGAGAGTCTGGGCCGCGGGGAGGTCCGATTCCCCGATGGATCGGGTGGAATTACGACACTGACGGCCAGCGATCTCAACCGCCTGTTTTCCGTCGGCGTGAATCCTGCGGGGCTGGCTGTTCTGGCCGATGCGGCCCGCCGTTATCCTGCCAACGACTTTACCCTGGGTGACAGCAGCGCCGGTCTTCGATTGAATGTAGGCGGTTACCGATTCAATGCGCCGACCCCGCTGAGCTGGAATACCTACATTGCTAAACTGGACTTCAACCTAACCTCAGACGGACGGCACACCCTGTTCTTGCGTGGCAACTCCCAGCATGACCATATCGGAAATGTTCCCCAGTTCCCTGATACTCCTGCGCCCACTTTTTGGAGCCATCCTGCGGGTTTTGCTCTGGGGCACACCTGGTCCATCAGTCCTAGCAAGGTCAACAGCTTTCGCTATGGTTTCACGCGAGAGGCTTTCTCGAGCCAAGGCGATTCCGCTCAAAACGAGATCGACTTCAGATTCGTCTACGTCCCCCGTCGTGATCCACCGTTGCGGACACTCAATCGAACAACTCCAGTTCACAACTTTGTGGATGATCTGTCGTGGATCAAAGGCAATCACAATGTTCAGGTGGGCACGAACATCCGCCTGATCCGAAATTCAAGGCTCAGCTTTACCCGCTCTTATGATAGCGCCATTGACAATCCCTCCTTTTACAAGGCTTCGGGTGCTGTCTTAGACCGACCCATCTCAGATGCCGGCTACACTATTGCTCCCGGCTACAGCTCACCTGTGCAATCGGCGGTTTCCGCAGTGATTGGACGATACTCGGAGTACACTGGCCGTTTCAATTTCGATCGCAGCGGGAACCTCCTGCCGACAGGCGCTGGAGTCCCTCGGGAGTTCGCTACCCAGGAGTATGACTGGTATATCCAGGATGTCTGGAAAGTTCGGCCTAACCTGACATTCACACTGGGATTGCGCTATGGGTTAGATCGTCCTGTTTATGAAGTCAACGGTTACGAGGTGAAGCCGACGGTGAGTCTAGGTGACTTCTTTGAACGTCGGAAAGCCGCGGTGGTGGCAGGGTGGCCGTTGAATGAATTGATCCAACTCGATCTGGCGGGGCCTGCCAACCAACGTCCTGGGTTTTACGACTGGGACAAAAACAATTTTCAGCCGCGAGTTTCCGTGGCCTGGTCCCCCCGCTTTGAGACCGGACTCCTGCGCAAACTTTTTGGCAAAGAAGGGACCTCTGTTTTTCGTGGAGGCTTTGCCGTAACCAATGACCACCTTGGCCAGCAATTGGCGGTGACGTTTGACGCTAATAACAGTCTAGGGTATTCCACGAGCCAGCTCATTTCTCCAAACACTTATAACGTCTCCGATCAGCCTGCTCCGCTCTTCACTGGCTTCGGCCAGGACGTACGCACCTTGCCGGGTATCACTGTTCCCGGCAGTCTGACCTTTCCAGTCGAACAGCCTGCCGATGGGCAACAACGAATTGAGTTCTCATTGGATGACACAATCCGAACGCCAGTCAACTACAGTTGGAACATTTCGTTTGGGCGGCAATTGCCGGCAGGTCTGTTTA
>JBGPHY010000389.1:0-5962 GCA_041484625.1 Terriglobia bacterium
CGACCTGGAATTGACAGTTCGTTCTTATCGGTTACGTCTTAAACGCGCAGAGTTTCCCACCACGGAGATTGCATGCCCCTTTGGTGTAACCCGCTTCAAGATTCTTCCTACAGGATACAAACTCCTGAAGTATTTACTTTATGAGATGAGAAGAAATTGATCTTTTCCCGGGATTGGATGGATTGTGTGGGTATGTTCCTCAACAGTCCCGAGAATGGCAGCGGAGTCGCGATGGCTCTGCCCTATTGCATCATCCGCGATGTTTGGTTCCGAGGAAGGTAGGTCACGGCGTCAGCCAGCGGTCGAGCCAGTCAAACGCCTCGTCTTGCATCTTTATGGCGAAGAGGTGAGGCTGGTCGTAAAATCGTCCCTCGAACCTTGAGCCGGCACCGGCTTTGCCATAAATGTTCTCAAGTTTCTTCACCGCCTCCTTCATGCCTTCGAGAGGGTAGAGTTCGTCGCGACTGCACTGCTGGACCATCAGCGGCTTGGGAGCCATACAGCCTACGAGATCGGGCAGGTCGAGGGAACGGGTCAGACCGGGGAGGAAATGCATGAAGCTGTGGGTCAGAACGTATTTTTGGATCATCGATCTCAGGGTCGCCATCCAGCCGACCACTACAGCGCACTTAATCCTCTTATCCAGCCCCGCCAGGTAGACCGTTCGATCTCCGCCCATGGAAATACCCACGCAGCCGATCCGTGAGGGGTCCACCTCGGGACGAGTGAGCAGATAGTCCACCGTCCGGATATCGTCCCAGTGAGCAATCCCTTGCCAGGTAGTCCCCGCCCAGTAGAGACTCCGCGCCAGGATCCCCTCGCCTTCGCTGGAACGCCGGTTCAGATAGTCTACATCCTCAGGTGAGTACTTGGATCTGTCCGAGCCATACTTCTGCAGGTCTTCCGCAAATAGGGTCCTTCGCTCCCCAAAATAAAAGCAGTCGATTGAGATGACCACATATCCCCTGCGGCACAGTTCGAGCGAGGTAGAGCGCCCTTCGTAATTCTCCTGACGATAGCGGATGATAGAAGGAGGGTCCCCTCCAGGGACCGGCATCACCTTCTCTTTTCCATAAACAAACATCCCACCGTGCGAGTGCAGATCGACTATGGCCGGCCTTCGCCCCTTCTTTCCTTTCGGGATCAATACAAACGCGGGAACGCGGAACCAGGGAGTGGTAGAGAAGGTGATCCTTTCCTGTATGCAGTCTGGGGTTTCCCATCGGTCCACGACCTGGGCGGCAGGGTCGACAGGAGGCGGTTCGTATTGAAAAAGCTCGAAGACCTTGTTCCGAACGGCCCGTCGATAGGAGGCGACATCGCGGAAATGTCCATTGAGAAACGACAAAGGATAATCACATCGGTCAGCCAGTCCCTTGATTTCGGGATACAGGCTGCCGATATCGGCAACAGGAGGAATTTCATTGGGCATGGGGTCGGGTTCCTTTCGCGTGATGGAGAGTGCCTGGAGAGGGTCATCCGTCAGGACCAGGCCGGCCAGCCCCAGGAAGGTCAGGAATTGGCGCCGGTCCCAGTCTGTTCTTAAATTTTCATGATTCCGCGGCATATGGACACTCCAGTATTACTCTTTCACATGCGGCCAACGGTTTCAAGGGGTAGAGTCCTTGCGGCGTCTGGTGCTTGTCCATCTCGCTTTGCTATGATACCAGCGCAGCAGGAAATCCGGATGAAAGGAAAAATCAAGGACCATGCACAAAACCGCACGCCGTGATTTTTTGGCAGGAACAATTGGAGGTTCAGTCCTGGCGGGGGTTTCAGCCCCGGCCCTCCAGGCGGAGCGTAGAGACAAAAGCGTGCTTCAACCCAATTCAGGGCACGATGCCGACAAGTACTTCACCCGCAGGATGGAGGACATGACCAGCCGCGAAGTGGAATTCTACTTAAAGGAGGGAGGCGACCTTGTCTTTGTCCCCTTTGGGCCTGTGAGCGGGCACGGCGCCTTCATTCCTCTGGGCATGCATGCTCATTGGGCCACGGCGCTTAGCCTTTTACTGGCTCGGAAGGCAAACGGGCTGGTTTTTCCTACGACATACGCCTGCTTTGCCGGTGCAACCCGATCCTTTCGCGGCACGGTTTCCTTTGCCATCGAAGAACAGGTAAGTACCCTCAAACGAATCGCCTTAACCCTGCATAAGGCCGAGTTTCGGAGAGTGGTCCTGGTAGGTGGGACGACACCGGAGAATACGGGCGGGATGATGGCGGCCCGGGAACTGTTTGATGAAACCGAGAGCCCTTTTTATTTTGTCGAATGCGAGAGACTTCTTTCGGCGCCTCAAGTCAAAGCGATCTATGAAGGTTATCCCGGCGCTTCTCATGAGACCCAACTCTGTCTTGCCGCGCTGAAGATCCTGGGGAGGGAGCGGTCGATTCCTGCCGCGAGATGGGCAAAGGAAATCGAATCCAAGGGAGACAACAAAGGAGATCAACCGGATGAGATTGTCGGAGACATCCAGGCTATGCGCAAATGGGGCGCCGTGGGGTTTAGATACTACGAAGAAGGGAACCACGGGAATCACGGAACGGCGGGCCTCACTTATAAAGGCAGGTCGGACGTAGACATGGCCGTCGAAATGCTGGAAGCCTGTGCCGATGTCCTATTGCCCGTCCTGGACAATCTGGCGCATTATGCCGACTGGCTCGATCAACATCCTTTCCAGTATATCAAGGCCACAGAGAGACTCAATGAAAGATGACACTTGATGCTGAATCGCGCCCCAGGCAAGAGGCACCAAGGCAGCAGGGGCGCGCCGCTCCCTTCCCTGTTCAGATTAAGAAACTGTCCTGGGACTATTGGCCTCGGACTAGAGCTGTTGCGATCCATCCCATGTCGAATGAAGAATAATGAGATCCGATCCCAATCCCGCCTTGTGCCATATCGTCCGTCCGCCCCACCGATGTATTTTCCAACCCCTGCCGGTAAAACAGGGTGAATTTTACATCGTCTGATCGGAGTTCATCTGACGGTGTTACGGTAATCCAGGAGGCAGATCTTGTGCCGGTCGCGCAAGGCCCTGCTGCTCGAAACAAACACAATCCGCGCGATTCTGTCCCCCCAAACCGGCTTAAGATGAGCATCGGTGATCGGGATGGTCTCAGCCGAAACGCTGAACTTCTCTTTCTCGTAAGTGAGCACCAGCGGTTGTACGGTGGTTCCTTTGTTGTCTGTTAATTTCACTTCCCCGGCAACAGAGGTGTCCACCCCTAGCGGGGTCATTAGGTTGAGCCGGGCTGGCTCTTTGAACTCCTTCAAAGAATACTGCTCATCCAGCACGACCTGTGGCTGGTCTCGCCGGAGAGTTAGCGTCCTGAGCCATCTCTCGACATTGGCTTCAGCAGGATACGCGTGCGAAATGTCGAGCGAGAAAGTGACAGCACCTTGATTGGAGGCAAAGTGCACCTCGGTCGCCTGATATTCCCGGCCCTCTTTTTGCATGACCCCGTTGATCGTGGGCAGATTGTGAAAGGCCGATTGCATGGTCCAGATTTCATAGCGCTGAGGGCTGAAAGTCTTGGCGGTGTAGGTTTCCACTCCAACGTCGATCAGGACGGGTCTCCCGTCCGCATAGACGATGAAATTGCCTACATCGTTGTGGTTGTGGCTTTCATCGTTATGACCGCCCAAAGCAGCCACGTAAAACCCTTTCGAAGAGTTCGGCGTTGATCGCGCGCCCATCACCTGCAAGTCCGGCAACCAGAATTCACCGAGAAGGGGTTCCACTGCAGGAGTGGATTGCAGTTCCTCGATAATGAAAAGGTCCGGTAACATCCTTGCGAGCGACTCGTTCCTGAGAATCCCTTCGGCCCCGTACTTCTGCCGGTGTTCCAGGAACGCTCCAAAGCCCATCATCACCGGATCATTGATCCGTTTGCCGAAGCGATACACCAGACCTGCCTCGGGTTCATTTTTGGCACTGGCATCGGCAAAATTGATGGAGTAGTCATCCTTGATATGGACTTTATAAATGTACTGACCCATTCTTTGAATCAGCGGTTCCTGATACAAGTCAATTGCCCCATGGGTGGCACTTCTCAGCAGTTCCAGGCAATCGAAGAGTGACGCGCCGGCGCGGTCCCAATACGAAGGTCCTTCATCACAACCGCCATCCTCAGGATAATCATTGAGGAAATTGTCCAGGCTCCGCATGATCTTGTAGACGGCTTTTTGCCTGCGTTCGGGGTCCCTTTCCAAAATCAAGGCCGTCGCCAGCCAGTTGGAATTGATCCAGGGGTTCCAGTTGTTTACCCTCCTGCGTGGCTCGAAACCCATCCACCAGAAATCTTCACGTGTCAAATTGGGTGTGAGTATTCGACGGTCGGCCTCAATGTAAATGCGGTCGGTGACCATGGGGGAAACGGCTTTGAGCTTATCCGCCAGCAAATACAGTGACCAGGATAACAGACTGCTGGTTTCGGCAGCGAACAGGTCAACAGTTGGCTCCGTGACGTCAGGCAGGCCAACCCCCTTTTGCTGCATGGACAAGTGACCAGGGACGCCCCAATAGCTCTCTTCGCAAATGGCCCAAATTCCATTGACAATGTCATCCAGGAATCGGCCCCTGTTCTCAAAGGCTTCACCTATCACGAGAGCTGCTAACTCTTGACGGCGCGCAAAAAGCTGGTTCTCATAACGGGAACGATTGCCCGTCCGCACGAATTCGAGAAACAACGTGGCAGGAAGGGGCTCCCAACTGGTGTTGAGATATCGCTCTGCATTTTGGATACAGGCCTGTCGCAAATTTCCGGGCACCGTATTCCATTTTTCCCGATCATTAATCGTCGGGAAGGGGTGCCAGCTTTCCTGCGGCGACAACAGGTTGACGAGATCCTTCTCTTGAAACTTGCCGGTCAACAGGTTCCTTCCCGGTTGCGCGCAGAGGGGGATGCACACAATCCAGAGGGAGAGTATCGGGCTAAGGGTCAAAAGCGTTCTTGCTGAGAGCGGTTCACTCTTCCTTCGCATCTTTTGCCACCTCCTTGGCCGGAGCGCGTTTGAGCGTCATTTTTGATTCACCCCAGGACCCTTGGGATTTCATGCTGATGGTGTCGCCTGAAATCTTCCCTTAATGATCGATGACAGTATCATCGATTCTTGCTTTGAAGGACAACTCATCGCGATTGACTTTGTCTTCGGCAATAGGCAAGTCATCTGTCGGTCCTTGGACATTTCCAGTCGGTGTTTTTCCATCAACCTTGAAACTAAAGACCAGCGTCGTTTCATCTCCATTAGGAGTAGTGGTTTTCTTTTTCCAACGCTCGTTCAAGTCCCTTGCATAAATTGCTGAGACCATCCCTGACGCCAAAAGCACCGAAATCGCCATTTTCCGTATCATTACTCTATCCTATTTCAAGCGAGTAGGAATGAACAGCCAGCATTCTCTTACGATATAGGGCTCGTCACGTCTTCACGTGAATCCCAGCCGAAATTCCATGGATTCAGCAAAACCGAGAGCACTCAGGCCCATAATTCCATTCTTAACCATGCACTTAAAGGATCCGGAACAAAGACCATCCCGGTTGTTGTCGATGTGTACGGTGCAAAAGAGAAGGGCAAAATTGATGGCCGTGGCGAAGTCGAGGCCGCCTTGCTTCTCCGGAATGTGGAATACCGGAGAGTCAACAACCTGGAATTGACCAACGAAGATCCAGCACGAGGGCCCGGCGTTATGGGGTACTAGTTGGGACCCTGCGTCAGAAGACGTCGGCCGGAAAACCATTGCGACGGGCTGGGGAGCAACCTATAATCCTGCTCTAGCATGCCTCAACCATCCGACCATCACGACACTAATCCGAATGTGCGGCTGGTCCGCCTCAACGGTCCTTTTGCGGGGACTTGCCATCTCATGCGTGGCTCTGTAATTCGCGTGGGACGTGATCCTGCCAATGACTTAGTCTTAGAAGGCCCCGAAGTTGCTATTGTATCAACCCGTCACCTGGAAATACG
>JBGPHY010000390.1:0-5939 GCA_041484625.1 Terriglobia bacterium
CGGGGCAGTCTCATCGCTGGGAGACGCAGCTCACACCCAGACCTTCGACTTTCTCATCACGGGTGGACGAATTGTCGACGGGACCGGAGCCCCATGGTTCTCAGGAGATCTTGGCATCGCTGGGGATCGTATAATGGCAGTCGGCAACTTGGGCAGTATTACTGCCCGCACACGGATCGATGCCACCGGCCTGGTCGTCGCGCCGGGTTTCATTGATATGCAGGGGCAATCAGAATTCACTGTGCTGGTCGATAACCGCGCCGCCAGCAAGATCACGCAGGGTGTGACCACTGAGATCACCGGTGAGGGGGCGTCAATCGCCCCTCTAAACGAGGGGCTCGCCAAGGATATGCTGCCCAAGTTCAAGCACTATGGAGTCGAACTCGATTGGCGGACGCTGGACCAGTATTTTGCCCACCTGCTACACACCAAGTCTGCCATCAATATCGGAACCTTCGTCGGTGCCGGTGGGGTGCGCCATTGCGTGATCGGGGCGGACAACCGTCCAGCCACAAGTGTGGAACTCGAGCAAATGCGCCGGCTGGTTTCGCAAGCCATGAAAGACGGGGCACTCGGCCTCAGCACGGCACTCCAGTACGTGCCAGACCGGTTTGCTTCTACCGACGAAGTTGTAGAATTGGCAAAGGTGGCCGCCAGCTATGGCGGTGTCTACATCACACACCAGCGGTCTGAGGGTGATCGCATCTTCGAGGCGCTGGACGAAGTGTTTGCCATTGCCGAGCGCGCCAATATTCCGACCTTGATCTGGCATTTAAAAACGGCCTACCCGGCCAACTGGGGCAAGATGGGCGAGGTGCTTCGCCGCATCGAAACTGCGCGTTCCCGTGGCTTGGATATCAGTGCGACAGCCTACCCTTATGCCCGTGCCTTCAACGGCCTGGTCGCGTGTCTGCCTATCTGGGTCCAGGAAGGAGGTACGGAGAAGATGCTGGCCCGACTCAAGGATCCGGCCCAGCGCGAACGTATCCGAAAGGAGATGGATGACCCGAATGTGACCTGGGAAAACCAATGGCACGGTTCAGGCGGTCCGGGCGGGGTGACGCTGGTGTCTGTGCTGAATCCGGACTTGCGGCAGTATCAGGGCCTGACACTCGCCGAAATCGGCCGCCGGATGGGGAAGGATCCGCGTGATGCTGCGATGGATGTTGTCATTGCCGATCGCGGCGAAAGTTCAGCCGTGATCGCCATCATGAACGAGGATAATGTGCGGGCCGTCATCATTCATCCCCTGGTTTCTTTCGGCTCCGACTCAGAGGCCCAGGCAGAAGATGGTCCTCTTTCTGAAGCCATGGCGCACCCTCGTGCTTTCGGGACATTTCCCCGTGTGCTGGCCAGGTATGTGCGTGAAGAGCATGTGCTCACGCTGGAAGAGGCAATCCGCAAAATGACTTCTCTGCCCGCCAATCGTGTCGGCCTCACCGACCGTGGCATCATTCGTCCAGGGATGATGGCTGACGTTACGATTTTCAACCCGGCGACAATTCAGGACGTCGCAACCTTTACCGAGCCCCTTCGCTACTCGGTCGGCGTCAGGTACGTGTTTGTCAATGGCCGCCCTGTCGTCCGGGATGGACAGATGACCGACGAGCGGCCCGGCCGCCCGCTTCGTGGGCCCGGATTTGCTGGCGCTCAGCCGAGTCCTTGAACTCAGACGCTGGTCCTGCCGATCGAGCCTCAAGCCTTCCGGTCGAAGAAGGGGCTTTTTCCGGTGATGCTCAAGGGAATCCCCAGGGCCTGCTTGACTCCTTCGCCGAACAGGTTCAGATCCAGGCTCGACCGCCCGATAGAGAACATCAACCGGGTATCCACGTGGAAGTTGGCTGCAACCCCCGCCGCCGAGCCTGCGGCGATTCCCAGGTCCATGGAATTAAAGGCGCAAACTCCATTGCTGTTCTTGAGCCCATCACAATTCGGTTTCCCGCAGAACCCGCAATCCAGGCCAGCGGGATTGGATTCCACTCCAATTACGACAATCACCGGAGAAGCCGAAATGGAGCCCGCATCCCGCTCAAAGCCGGGGCGGTTTTCCGCCCGTCCGATCTCCCTCATTTTGTTCATCAGACCTTGCCGAGTGCTCTCATCATCAAGCGCTACGACTCGGATGTTGTCAATACCCCGCGTCTTTGGAGCGGTTCTGGCCGCAGCGGCCATCAGGGCTGCAACGTTTAAGGCAGCCTGTTTTTCCAGTTCAGACGATTCTTTCATGGCAAGTTCCTTATTTCCATAATATGTCAAAGCTTTCATCGGACAAGCTGAAGCGAACTGTTAACAAATACTCCTGTTTGGACCTGATCGGAATAAAGAGGACTGGCGGATGTTCCGAGCTATTCCCCCTTGGAAAAGGGGGTGGCGGTTTCAACCGCCGGGGGTTGTCTCCGTCGGGACCTGCAAAGGCCGTTCGTTACCAGGACAACCCCCTAGCGGTCTGCGACCGCCTTTCCCGCTTTGGCTCAGGGGGAATATTTCGAGTGCCCCGCTAGAGACTGTCAGGGGCGGAGGCTGTCAATATCAGTAATCCGAGGTTCCCCTCGGGTGATGCCGGTTTGGAGGTACCGTCATCTCAGGTTCCGTCCCTCGGGGTAGGCAGAAAGGTGGGCCTTTTCAGCAGAGGAGCGTTGATCATTCCACCAGACTGCTCAAAACCCGTGACAAGTGTAGTTGATTATAAACGCAAAATCCGGGATTGGCACTTTCTTTGACATAGAACAACGGCTGTCTTAAGCTGAAAACAAAAGTCAGTACTGGAGCTCAGAGACATGGCTGGAAAGGCAGGAATCATTCTGCGAAGAACTGGAATCCGTACCTTGTTTCAAGGATACTCGGCCCGTCGGGATGTGAACCCATCGACAAACTAATTGCATGAAGTCGGCAAGATTAGACATTCAACTCCTATTCGCCACAAGAACCATCCGCTTGTTTGCCTATGGTCTTCTATCCATCATCCTGGCCCTGTATCTGTCACAGCTTGGCCTGAATGAGCAAAGGATCGGACTTCTGCTTTCCCTGACACTGGCGGGTGACGTGGCAATCTCACTCTGGATCACGACAATTGCTGATCGTATCGGCAGAAGACGCATGCTGGTCCTTGGCGCAGGGTTAATGATCCTGGCGAGTGGGACGTTCGCATCCACAGACAACTTCTGGCTGCTGACGTTTGCTGCTATCGTCGGAGTCATCAGTCCCAGTGGCAATGAAATCGGGCCTTTCCTTTCCATCGAGCAAGCCTCGCTGTCGCAGCTCGTACCAAACCGGCAGCGCACCAGGGTCTTCGCCTGGTATAACCTCGTCGGTTCATTCGCGACCGCATTGGGAGCCCTGACCGGCGGCGGACTGGTACACACTCTAGGGATCGCAGATATCTCCCTGTTGGTATCTTACCGCACTGTTTTGATTGTCTACTCGGCAATTGGATTTTTGCTGATTGTGCTGTTTACCTGCCTTTCCCCCGCCATCGAAACCGGACGATTGCGCCAGGCGGCCTCCGAGCAGTTGTTCGGATTGCATCATTCAGGCAAGATAGTGATTCAGTTAAGCAGTCTGTTTGCGCTGGATGCCTTTGCCGGGGGGTTTGTGGTCCAGAGCATGGTTGCCTATTGGTTTCATATCAAATTCGGCATTGCCCCGGCCACACTCGGCGGGATCTTCTTTGGGGCAAACGTGCTGGCCGGAATCTCGTCACTGTTGGCAGCCCGTCTTGCTGCTAAGATTGGCCTGATTAACACCATGGTGTTCACTCATATACCCTCCAATGTCCTGCTGATCCTCGTGCCGATGATGCCGAACCCGTGGTTGGCAGTTCTGGTCTTGCTGTTGCGCTTCAGCATTTCCCAGATGGATGTGCCAACTCGCCAGTCCTACACGATGGCAGTCGTTCATCCTGATGAACGCTCTGCGGCATCAGGAGTAACCAATGTAGCTCGCTCAGTAGGGGCCTCCATCGCTCCTGCATTAACTGGGCAATTCCTTGCCAGTCCTGCTCTCTTGGGCTTGCCTTTCTTTCTGGCAGGTGGATTGAAAATCGTGTACGACTTGTTGCTTTTCCAGAACTTTCGCACCATTAATCCTCCTGAAGAAAAGAGAAAATAGATGACCCAGGGGGGACAGGAAACGGTCATTGAGGAACACAACTCCGCCTGGCCCATCGACGAAACAGGGCAGCGTTCACCTCGGCAAACCTGGTTTTTGGGCATCTGCCCAACTAATGAAACGTTTATCACTTCCAGGCTGAAGGCGCTGAAGCAATTGGTTACGACGCAGCAACTCGATGGAGTCTGGTTGGATTACATGTATTGGCATGCCCAGTTTGAAGACTCCTGCCCACGCCTGTCGGAAACCTGCTTCAATGAGAGCTGCATGAATCGTTTCCAGGAGGAGACACACACTACGGTCAAAGGTACAAAGCCTGAAGAGTGGGCCCGCGATATCCTGAGAAAGCACGAGACGGCCTGGCGTACCTGGCGATGCAACGTGCTGGTGGATTTTGCCCGACGGTGCCGTGAGGTCATTTGGGAACATGCTCCCCAATTACTGATGGGCAACTTCCAATGCGCCTGGCGTGATGATGAATACGGCGGGGCTCGGCGCAGGATTCTGGGACTTGATTTGCAGGCTCTGTCCCAGATCTTCGATGTGATGAGTCCGATGGTGTATCACGCACGTTCCGGTCATTCCGCGCGTTGGGTGGAGCAAAACGTCAGGTGGCTATGCCAGGAACTGGGACTGAATGGCGCATCCACCGAAAAGCTGAAGATCTGGCCGATTGTCCAGGCCAACGGGAATCCCGAGGAACAGAGAGTCAGTGCCGAAGACTTTGAGAAGGTTCTTCGAGGGGGCTTGGCAGCAGGCGCCACCGGGGTGATGATGTTTACGCTGGGAGGTGTGGCCGAAGAGGAAGCCAAGCTGGCAGTGCTGAAAAAGGTCTACGGTCTGTCATTTTAGGCTCCCTCTTAGTGACTGATTTCCTGGATTTTTTGGGATTATACTCCTTCTGTCGCGAGAACGTCAATTGAAACGAGACGATTCCTGATGACTGTCCAACTGATTAAATGGTCTTTTCCAAAACCCCAATTAAGCCTACAATCCCGGTTCAGTGATTAGGCACGAACTGGGGCAACCCAAACGGTGGTTCTTCCCGAACTCAAGTGGCCTAATGCCGATTCGGCAATTTTAGAAAAAAGGAGCAATCATGAGCGAAGGTCTCAAATCCAGGATTAGACGTCGTGAATTCCTCGGAACTGCGGCAACCCTGACCGCCGGTTTCACAATTCTCAAATCCTCCCAGATCCGCGGCACGGCTGCCAATTCGGCTGTGAGATTAGGCATACTGGGCTGCGGGGGACGGGGCACTGCCGTCGGGACGGGATTCATTGACAACACCACCGCACGCCTTGTGGCGCTGGCCGACCTGTGGGCCGACCAGTTGGATGCAGCACGGAAGCATTTTGACGAACAGCAGAACAAAAAGGGCTATTCTGCTATCGATCCCTCTCAGCTCTTCAAAGGCCCCAAGGCTAGTGAACAGATCGCGGCCTCGAAGGAAATCGACGCCATCCTGGTTTCTACTCCGCCCTACTTTCATCCCCAGCACCTGGAGACGGTTTTGGCGGCAGGAAAACATGTCTATTTGGAGAAACCCGTTGGAATTGACGTTCCAGGTGCCAAGAAAGTCATGCAGGCCGGGGAAAGGGCTAAGGGCAAATTGAGCCTGGCTGTCGGTTTCCAAATCAGAAAGGCGCCGCCGTTCGTCGAAATGGTCAAGCGTATCCACGGGGGCGCACTCGGTAAAATCGGATGTGGTCTGGCGTATTACTACTGCCCGCACATCGATCGTACCGACAGACCTTCTGCTTCGCAGGAAGAAAAACGCCTGCGGAACTGGGTTTGGGACCGCGCCCTGTCGGGTGACATTATCGTTGAGC
>JBGPHY010000391.1:0-5893 GCA_041484625.1 Terriglobia bacterium
AAAGGACTTAAGGATTGCTCCATTATCACACTTGAAAACCGTTGTACCTTCATGGATCCCGGGGGTTCGAATCGCTCCGCCTCCGCCAGATCCTAATTCATCTCAATAAGAATTCTCTTTGACTCACCGAATGACCGACCTGAGTTGATCTTTCCGATCGCCTTCCCGGAACCCGGCTTCGGAGGCGCGCATGGTATACGCTTCGCTGTTACGCGCGGGTATGGCTATTCGCCATGAAGGGCAAGTCTATAAAGTCCTGATGGCCAATTATCATCCCGGTCAGGGGAAGATGGGAGGAGCAACCCACGTCCGATTGAGGAACCTTTCCACCGGCTCCCTGTGGGAGCAGAGTTTCCGGGCGGAACTAAAACTCGATGATCTGCCCATTGAAAAGCAATCCATGGAGTTCCTCTACTCCGAAGCAGAAGAGACCGCTGGGCTTCAAAGATTTTACACTACAAGGATCGCCAACCCTAATCCGCCCGGGACCGACATGATCGCCTCAGGGCAATAGCGATCAATCATGTCAGAGGCCAGTTTGGCACGGCGAACTCGTTCCCGTGAAAGAGCAATGGCGGTGCTCTCCAGGTGAGTGCCACTGGGGTAAATGTCGGGAGCGTTCCTCAAGCCCAGTTTGACATAGATTGGCGACAGAAGCCGGATGAACTCGGGTATTTCGAAATGGCGGATGAAGCCCCCGAAAGGATCGGGAGCCTCCACGTAAAGGTCCAGAGGAATTGACACCGCCTGGCGAACGGAGGCCAGCAGTGGAAGGGGCAGGTCCGATGAGACGTTAAACGTGCCGGCTCCAAAATCCTCCAGGATCTTCACCGCAACGGGGTTCGTGGCGCTGAATGAAGCCGAGATTTTGATCACCAGGCCGGATGGTAATTTCCCGGCCTTTTTCATCTCATTAGCAGCCCAAAGCAGACCCAGGTCCGCGACCAGAACTCCCCGAACCCCCAGGTGGCAGGCCCGACGGATGTCTTCCAGTGCGTAAACCATCTGGTCGATTCCGCGAAGACCCAGTCCGATATTCTTTCCGGCGGGAGTGAGGGGTTGGGCACCAATGTCAAAGGTGGCTCGCGGGCCGACAAAGAGGCTCAATTCCATCTGGGCATCATGGGCCATGCGGACCATGTCCCGGATCTCATCATCGGTCAGCAGCATGATGCCGCTTCCTTGGCTGATGCGATGGATGGTCAGTTGGTATCGCCGGGCTTCCTCGATTACCGCCCTCAGGCAATTAGGGCCTTCGACACTTGGTATCTCAAAACGGTATTGGGCTCCGTCGGGGAACCGCTTGGGCGAGGTCGGCAACTCATAACCGTCCCGGGGAGGGAACCCCAGCTTCTTCAGAAAATCCTGTGTATCTTTCATCGGTTTGTCCGCCATTTCGGCTCCTCAGAGAGATTCAGCTATTCAGTAAGATGACTCAATTGGCTTCCAGCGCATTGTTCACCGATTCTAGCCTTCTTGAGCGATTCAGGCAACCGTTCCCGGGGTGCTAAACCCAGCCTTTCACAAGACGGCTGATTCAGGCTGATGGGATGGTCTGCATTGCGACTCTGGAGTGGCTGGCGGACGCACCGACAATCCTGAAGAATTGTCGCATGCCATGGAGGTCAACGACCTGGCAGTGATCTCCGTTCCGGCCGAGTTGGGTACAAGATATTGAATGGAGAATGAAAGGAATTCCTGTTGGATCGCGCCATCAGGACTGAAGCGTGACTGAAGTTCCCCGGTGGGATCTATTCCTCGATGACCATTGCGACAAAGGTCCCATCTCCGGTACGCGCGCCCGGTTCGCCGCCATCGTTGATGACTCCGTAAGACACGAACGGGTTACTGCCTGACACCTTCTTTACTCGAACATAGCCCTGACTTACGCCCGGGGTGTATCGGTCGAGGATCATGGCTATCTGCAGGAAGTGCCGCGCCGCGACGCTCACCCCCGACAACGTGTTCCTCAGTTCTCCAGTTTCTCCATTGTAGATCTCGATGTTGAATGTATCCGTACTGGAGTCGACCTCTCCGGTGTTAACAATGGCCAGGTTGCTGCGGTTTTCGAGGTTCTGCTGGAGCCCATAGATCCAAGCGGCGGATCTGGCAGATTTTCCGAAAGGGACTCCCGTGTAGAACAGGCCAAACTGTTCGCCGTCTTTCGGAGAGGAGGTCCGGCACCCAACGAAGATCCCACTGACGTCTCGTGTATCGTCCGTCACAAAGAGGGCTCCGGCGTAACTGATTCCGGCAGGAATAGTCGTAGCGCCCAGGTCGCGGAGCCTCTGCACGAGGTTCGGATAAATGGACTGCTGACCGGGACGCAAATCTACCGTGAAACTCACGGTGTGGCTGGAGCTGGCTACAGCGTCGGCTACATATGTGCACCGTACCCGACGGGTGGTTCCGGAGGCATTGGTCAGCACCAATTCGCTATTGAAATTGGCAGTCTCCACCACGGCAGGCAGAGTCAATCCCCACGGTCCCGACAACTCGGACTCGGGCACTGGAGGAACAAATGACCCGTCCGAAGTGACTTGATCGTTGATGACTCCGTAGACGTAATACGGGGCTGCGCCGCTGATGCGCTCCACTCGGACGTACCCGTTGTTGGAGAGTTCCGCCCCGCCCATGGCCAGAATGGAGTTGAACTGCTTGAATCCGCCGGGAGGAAGGACTTCGTCAGGCAGGGTGATGGCCAGGGTTTGGTTTGGATCACCGGGATAAATGGTGATCCCCAGAACGACATCGCTGTCGGCTGCCGACCCGGTGTTCTGGATAGCCAGGTTAGATCGATCAGAGTTGTTTTGACGCAGGCCGAAAACGAAGGCCGGTTTGGTCAGAGCCCCGGCAGGCGCCACACCCGGATAGGACAGTCCTGCACGTCCGCTAGGCACCATGGTGGTGGTTCGAACAGTCGCCGCCACATCGAGGGGAGAATCCATGCCCCAGAAGTGAATTCTCAGCGTCCCCCCCCGATTCCCCGAATCCGGGATCGGTATCCCTAAAGTCCTTAGATACGTGATGGCATTGGAGGAGATTCGCTGTTCTCCAGGCATCAGGAAATCTGAGGAGGTGCCGCTGCCCTCGCCGATAGCGGCATTGTAAGTGAGATCCATAATAGCTGCCCGGGTTCCGCGGTTCGTCAAAGTCAGCGCCGAGGTATAGAACGAGTTGTTGACACCCGAAGTGGACAGGACAATGGGAACGAATCGCGATGTTCCGGGATTGGTGTCGCTCACCGAACCGTCGCCTACCACGAGGTTCGATCGTCGCGTCACTCCACCATACGTTGCTGAAATGGACACCATTGTCGTGGCAGACACATTCCTGACTGTGACGGGGAAGGTGGCACTGGTGGCTCCTGAAGCCACCGCCACGACAGACGGAACAGAGGCAGTCGTCCCGTTACTACTGGCCAGGGGGACGACAAGGCCGCCACTCCGGACCGGTCCATTGAGCGTGACTGTCCCCGTCACACTCCAGCCGGCTTTGGCACTGGTGGGGGTGAGCTTCAGGCTGTCAACCAGCAGCGAGTTCACCATGAATCTGACGGCACTTGAAGGCGGGTCAGTAGGCTGATTCAAGACGCTGATACTGAATGTTCCGACTTTGGAGAGATCGGCCGCCGGGATGGTTGCGCTCAGCTGCGTGCTGCTGAGGTACTTGGTGGTGCGGTCCGACCCTTCCCAGCGAACCTTCGCGCTGGGAAGAAAACTTGTGCCATTGACGGTGAGCGCGAGATCCGGGCTCCCGACCACGATCGCGCCCGGGCTCAAGCTGGTGATGACAGGAAGGGGGTTGGAAATAGTAAAGGTCTTCGCGCTGGAGCTCCCTCCACCGGGCTCCGAGTTGAAAACTGTAACGCTTGCAGTCCCGATTTCCTTGATGTCGGTTCCGAGAATTGTCGCCGTCACACGAGAATTGCTGACATACACAGTCTCCCGGTCTGACTCGTTCCATCGCACCTTCGAGTTTTTGACAAAATTAGTGCCACTGACGGTGATAGAAAAGGAAGGACCTCCAGCCCGAGCCGACGCAGGGCTCACGCTTAAAATCGAAGGCACAGGATTGCTGTAGGCCACCGTGAAGGGTTTGGATGCCGAAATGCCGCCGCCGGGAGAAGGATTGAACACAGTCACATCCGCCGTTCCTTCCTGGTTTAAATTGGCTGAGGGCACCGTGGCGGTGAGTTGAGACACGCTGACGAACTTGGTGGCGAGGTCGGCTCCCTTCCATCGTACCTTGGAAGTGTTCAGGAAGTTCTTGCCATTGACCGTCAGGCTGACATTGGGGCTTCCTATGGGAGCGGCACTGGGGGCGAGACTCGTGATCTCCGGCACGGGATTCCCAACAGTGATCGATTTGGCTGCCGATACTCCACCGCCGGGAGTGGGATTGAAAACCGTAACGGTGGCGGTCCCCGTTTTGGCAATATCGCTATCCTGTATTGATGCTTTCAAGACAGAACTGCTCACGAATTCTGTATCGCGGTCCGATCCATTCCAGCGCACTTTGGATCCGCTCACAAAATTGCTTCCATTCACCGTCAGGGTTTGGGAAACGCCGCCTGCCTGGAGGGCGGCCGGATCCAGACTGGAAATTGTCGGAAGGGGGTTGGCCGGGGTGATCGTGAAGGTCACGCTGTTGGAGACACCTCCTCCCGGGGATGAAGTAAACACCGTGACCGTAGCGGTTCCAGCTTGCGGCAGTTCTGTTGGAGTCAAGGTGGCTGTCAACTTGGCGGAGGTGACAAATTTTGTGGTCAGGTCGTTACCGTTCCAACGGATCACCGAACCACTGCTGAAATTGCTGCCATTGACAGTCAACGCAATACTGGTGCTTCCGGCAGCACCGGAATCCGGGGAAATACTGGAGATGGTGGGCTGACCGTAGTTGGCTGAAAAGGGCAACGTGTCAGACAGGCCCCCACCCGGAGTTCCATTAAAAACGGAGATGCTGTAAATCCCGGCTTTTGCCAGGTCTGCGGCCGTCAATGACACTTTGAGCTGAGTTTGGCTGAGGAACGCTGTGACCCGATCAGTCCCGTTCCATCGAACTTTAGAGCCCGTCACAAAGCTGCTGCCATTGACAATCACTGTCAGTCCCAGAGTCCCAACACCCGCAGAATTTGGGCTCAGGCTCGAGAGGGCAGGCACGGGATTGGCAACAACAAAATTCGAAGGCGCCGAATCTCCTCCCCCTGGCTCCGGGTTGTTGACCGTAATCCCAATGGTCCCTGGCTGAGCAAGGTCGGCAGCCGTGACATCGACCCGGATGAGGGTACCATTGACAAAGGTGACGCTTCTTAAGATGCCGTTCCACCGGACTCTTGACTCCGGCAGGAACCTGGCGCCATTGATGGTTAATGTGAATGCCGAGCCGTAGGCAGTCGCAGTCGAAGGAACCAAACTGGTAATGGAAGGGACTGCATTGGTGATGGTGAATGGCTCGGTCGCAGAAGTTCCACCACCGGTCGGTAGGTTTACTACGGTGACGTTGGCCTAGCCCGCCGAGGTCAGGTTGGCGGCAGGGATCGTGGCGGTTAACCGAGTGGTACTGACGAAAATAGTAACCAGGTCCGATCCATTCCACCGCACCTGGGATCCGTTCACGAAATTGACTCCATTAACAGTCACTACCACCGCAAAGCTTCCCACCAAAGCAGAGAGAGGACTCAAACCCGTAATGGAAGGCAGGGGGTTGTCGATAACAAAATCTAAGATGCTTGAATACCCTCCACCCGGAAAGGGGGTATACACCGTCACTCTGGCTGTTCCCACAGAGGCCACATCGGCCACCGGGATCGTCGCTCGCAACTCGCTGCCGCTGACAAATGCCGTGGGACGGTCCAAGCCGTTCCAACGAATGACAGAGTTAGGGACAAAGT
>JBGPHY010000392.1:0-5892 GCA_041484625.1 Terriglobia bacterium
CACTTTATCAGCCGGGAAGTGACAGAACAAAAAATAGGGCCACTGGAAGTCACCGGCGACTATGGCCAGCGTTTATGGGTGGAAACGCAGGGAGCCGGTGTTCTGGTCACACAGCAGGAGCATCCTGTATTGACTCTTCGCCAGAATGCGGGAGAGGGTTCTGCCGTTTGGATGGGTCTCCCAAGCGTTGCGGCAGTGCGGGATTCCGTTTACTGGAGAAGTCTTTTCTTTCGCTCGTTGGTGTGGTGCATGGAATACCTGGTCAAGCCCGACGTCGACTATTCGCGCCGAATCATCATGGAGATGGATGATTGGGGAACCTCGGACAAGGGATTCCTGTCTTACTGGCGATACCCCATCCCGAATGAGGAAACTATTCGCCATCGGCTGATAGCCCCTTTGGAGAAACGCCGGGCAGTGGCCGTCGCCAACGTGATCACGGGATACGTTGACCGGAAAACCCAACGTGTTGTCTCGCCTTGGACTCAACAGTTCACGGACCTCTTTGGAGTTTCGCAAGATTACACCTCTGCACAACAAGGAATGAAAGCAGCAGTCCAGGCAGGGGTCCTTGAAATCCAGAGCCACGGCTGGACTCACATGCAGCCGGATCTGGACTCTCCTCCCGGCCCCTGGTGGACCGCCGATTTGGCTGGTGAAGCCTCAGTTTCCGGATGGTATACAGAATTCGAAGACCAACGGCGCGGGGTTGAGGCACCGGCGATCACTCAAAGGTTGCATATGAGACGCTCCCTGGAATACCTGCGAGAGGATTTCGGTGCGCGGCCTTTGTCCCTGCGGGAGGGAGGCGGTGGTTGGTCGAAGTCGTATGCCAATCATACGGGCCGGTTGGCAGCCGAGATGGGTTTCGGACTGTTCCACGCGGAACCGGATTCTTATTACTATCTGGGTCGTGAGCTGGTGCTGGACATGGCTGGAATCGGCCCGGAAGCTTACTGCGGTTTTGAGCGTCCATTTCGCTTCGATCAGTGGCCCAGCCATCCTGATGGCCCTTTGATTCTGACCTTCCATGATCGAGATATCGCGCTGCAGCCGGATTTCCTGGAGCAGCTCTTCTCCGCTCTCCCGGCAGGTCTCGAGACCCTGAGCATGAATCAGTATGTGGGGTTCCTTCATGCGGAGATCCAATCTTTCGTCAAAAACGGCTGGGAGCTGAATTTCCATTTCGACGAACCCTATTGTGCTTATTTCGGGAATCATCCTTCCTCGTGGCAATTGTGGATGGCCGATCCATTGCGAGAAAGGCTAAGAACTGCCAGACAGATCACTCTTTCCACCAACGGTAAACTCACCAGGACGATGCAAAAGAAGGACCTCTCTGGCGAAACTCTCTTGATGAGTATCCCGGCAGGGATTGGCCACCATGATTGGAAGCTCGAAGAGAGGTGAACTGGACTCTTTTCAGGAAACTACTGTTGGGACGGTCGAAGGGGATTGAATTCTTCGGGCAAATGCCCGTAAATTACTCTTCTATTCGATGAAAGTGCGCCATGACCTATTTAGGTCAACACGGTCGATGAAAGTGGTTTGTTTGGAGTTCAACCTTTAGGTTGTCCTTGCTTCAGGCATGCTAAAGCATGAACTCCAAACTTATTTTCATAAGAGGCGGTTATACGTATGCCCACCAATGATTTGCCCACCGGAGCAGAGGTAGCGAGCCACACTCAGAACGCTGTCGGATCAGGCAAATCAATACCCACCTCTGGATCGACTCGCCTGGTTTCGTTGGATGCCTTCCGGGGTTTCATTATGTTCTGGATTGTCGGTGGGAGTTCGCTGGTATTCGGGCTTCAAGCTCTCGGCCATAGCCGCTTCATCGACATCCTGGTCCACCAGTTGGACCATAGCCCCTGGGAGGGGCTCCGGTTCTATGATTGCATCTGGCCCAGTTTCATGTTGATGGTGGGAATTTCCATACCTTTTGCCTACGCGAAGCGCTCACTCACCGAGACTCACCCGCAGATGTTGCAGCATGCACTCCGGCGGTTCGTGGTTCTCTTTCTGCTCGGCTCAGTGCGAGAGTCGGTCAACCTCGGCTCTCCGCGCCTCATTGAACTGAGCAGCGCTCTCCAGCCCATCGCCATTGCCTACCTGGTCGCATTCCTGCTGGTCCGGAAGACCTGGCGGGTACAGGCGATTGTCGGCGCTTCAATCCTCTTTGGGTACGGGTTGCTCCTGGCGTTTGTTCCAGTCCCCGGAATCGGGGCAGGCTCCTACCTGCGAAACGCCAACCTGGTCTATGCCATCGACATGGCCCTGCTGGGACATCGCGCTACGGAGCCTATTTTCCTGGAGGGGTGGGGAACCATCCTTTCCACCATTCCAACTATCTCCACCACGATCCTGGGTCTTCTCCTCGGTCAACTTCTGAGAAGTGATCGAACGACGCAATGGCGGATAAGAATCTTTGCCGTGACCGGTATGGTGGGATTGTCGGTCGGTTATACACTGTCGTTCTTCGTGTCGGTGGTCATGAAAATGTGGACAACCTCTTATGGGATCTTGTCGGCCAGTTGGGCTTGCCTGATGTTTTTGACTTTCTACTGGCTCATCGATGTTCGTGGGTATCGGAAAGGGGCTTTTCCGTTTGTAGTGATTGGCGCGAATGCCCTGGCTGTTTACTTGTGCGGCACGGTAACGCGTCTTTCCCAAGTTGTCGGCATCATTACCAAGGGCCCGGCTACTCTATTGGGCCCGTTGGGGCCTCTGTTCGAAGCGCTCACGTTTTTCGTTGTGGAATGGCTGATCCTTTACTGGATGTACAAACGGAAAATCTTCCTGAGTGCCTGAAAGCTCCCCGAGATGCCCGGTGTTAATCTCAGGGGGACTACCGCCAGGTGTGCAACACTTTCCGGCGAAGAGCCATCCTGCCCGTTGATCGGTCATCTGGCCGGTAACACCTGGTACTCGAAGACGTTTTCCGCGACGACTTTGCCATCGGCACCCACGACTTCAGCGTGCAGTTCATAGGCGCCCGGCGGAGGCGCTTGCCAGGACACCTCGCCCAGCTTTATGGCGGAATCGGGCTCCATGGTCACCGGCCAGGAACCGTTGAGTCGAGTTTTCCCGGCCCTGTCGCTAATGTGCCAGCGCACGGAGGCTCCCGGGACGGAATTCCAGCTATCGTTGAGGGCCCAGATATTGCAATGGAAGGACTCGCCGCTTTTCCAAGTGTCCCGGTCGTATTCCAGGCTGACCCCGATAGGGGAGAAACTGCGCCGGACGGTGTCGTACACCTGGGTTGGAACCCGGTCAAAATCAATGGCAGCCATAGTCACCGACGGCCAGATGTCGATAGCGTGGAAGTGAAAGACACCGCCAGCGCCCTCATGCTTTCGCCGTCGCATCCGCTCCAGCGCGAGTTGGAAGAGGCGGGAAACATAGGCTTGGGTGCGCGGGATATACTCCTTCAAACTCATGTCCCCGGGATCCCCCCATGCGCGCATGGCCTGCGGGATCTGCAACCTGCGCCAGATCCACTCGTCAGCATTGTCCTTGATGGGCCATAAGTTGGGCATGTACTTGACGATCGTCTCGTAGTTCGGCAGGCAGGTAGCTCCCATTTCTGATACGAACCGCTCCTCCATCCTGGTGTACTCCCAGATCGACCCGTCATACCAGCCGTGATAGACGTGCGAATCGCCGAAGCGGCCTGTGGACCTCACCACCGGACGATGCTGCGGATCCAGCAGGAAGGGCCGTGGCGCCAAATGCTTAGTGATGTCGCGATAGTTATCAAAGTCTTCTTCGTCGCTAGTAGCCCAGAGGGCAACCGAAGGGTGATTACGGACATAGCGAATGTGGTTGTCATAGAGGGCAGCGGCTCGCAACGAGAAGGCGCGATCATGCGGATACCAGGCCTCCAGGAAATCCTGCCAGATTAAGACACCGTTTTCGTCGGCAAGGTCATAAAACTCTCGATTCGAAAAATGGCAGTGCACTCGGATCATGTTCACATTCATCCCGAGCATCAGTTTCAGATCCCGCTCATACTTGGGCCGATCCATTTCAGACAGGAAGAGGTTGTAGTAGTAGTTCGTACCGCGGATGAACATCCGTTTGCGATTGAGATAAAAGTCCCAGCCGATCTTTTCGATCTCTCGAATGCCGACGGGCAGAGACTGTCCGTCAACCGGGCGTCCAGAGGCATCCATGAGCCGGATATCGAGCGTGTAAAGGTTGGGCTGGCCATGGTCCCAAGTCCACCACAAATGAGGATCCTTTACGGGGATTATCAGGCGAGTGGATGGGGCGGTTATAGGAGCGCGCAACTGGAAATGTTCAGCGGACTTGAAATTCCGTGAGAACAGGGTCAACTCGCAGGACAGCTTGCCTTCAACGCCGTCCAGTTTCAGTTGGACCTCCACTTCGGCGCCATTGCCGGTCAATCGGGTATCGATGGCCACATCGCGAATGACAGCACCCGCCGAAGCCACCAGGCGCACTGGTCGAGTGATCCCAAGGGCGGTGATGTCGTCGGGTTTTTGGTCCACGGCCCCATAGGAGCCCTTGATGGTGTAAGGACGGTGTTTCCAGTAATAGTGGACCGGGGTCCAGACCCGAACTAGCAGTTCATTGTCATGACCTGGGCGGATGTGTTCGCTGACATCATACTCGTAGGGGTCGATGTACCCTTCATGCCGCCCGAGCCAGACTCCATTAAGGTACGCGTCGGCGTAATAGTCGGTAGCTTCAAACTGAAGCCGGAGCCGCTTGCCTTGAAACGGCTCCGGCACACGAAAAGTTCGTCGATACCACCATTCCTTAGTGCTGACCCACTCGGCCCCCCTGCTGTAAACCTGAGAAGGATCCAACCATTGAGTATGGACACTGCCTGGCACGCGCACTGCGCGCCAGCCGGATGACGGCGGGCCCTTTCCCTTTTCCGCCCAAGCCAGCTCCCATTGCCCGTCGAGCGCGATCTGGGCCGGCTGGAAAGGGGAAGGATCCAGGGCTCCTGTACGAAATTGGCTCTCAGGCTCCAGCAGGGCCGGCAACGCGACGGAGACTTTTCCTTCTTCTGCGGGTGAAACTTGGACCAGCAAAGGTTGGCGGACCAGCCGGTTTTCCTTGCGAGCCTCGAGAACCGTCTCGTTGCCTCGCCATTCCGGGAAGGTCAGGGCAATCTCAGCCTCCCCCTCGGCCTTCTCAGCCAAGAAGCGACGCGAGCCAATGCCGGTCCAGTTCAGTTCCTGGTCCAGGGCCACGACGCCAAGAGCCCCATAGTTGTCGGCCCGTTGGTAATACACCACATGCCCACCCGGCAATTTTTTCCATGACCGGGGCTCGATCGCGTGGTCTGCCGGCTCATCTTCACCGGGGCCTGACGGACCTTCATATTCTGAGCCACCCAGGCAACGGTCGAAGGGAAGATAAGGAGAAGCTGAAAGGGAAGTAAGGCGAAATCCTTTGTGAGCCTTCCAACGCAACCAGCCGCTCTCGGCCGTCCATAATAGTTCCCAGGAGTCTCCTTCCCGGCTGAGGCGAAGTCTTCCCCGCAACGGCCCGGACTCCAGGAACTCTATTTTGGTCATCGGACCACTGCCACCCAGGCCGGTCCAACCGATATTCTCGCCCGAGACCCCCGGAACTGGGGCTGGGATGGCCTGCGCGGCTTCGGGACTTGCCTCATGAACATCTCCCTTCAGGGCATATTCCCCTTCAGGTGTGGTTTCCACATAATTCAGCATTCGTTGCGATCCGGCAGAAAGGGAATAGACCTCCACAAATGCCGGCACACCCGCATCAATGATAGCCCGGAAGCGCCGGTTGCCCAGCTCGATGCGCCGCATACCGATCTGGTGCAGTATGATGGGATTGATAAAGTGAGGGGCAGCACGGCTCCCGCAACAAGCCATTTGATATTCGGGG
>JBGPHY010000393.1:0-5882 GCA_041484625.1 Terriglobia bacterium
CAGGAAAGTGAAGGCGAGAGCGTTACCTTGGCTGGATGACAAGTGCATGTCGGAACAAGCCCCTCCCAGGGCCCGGAGTGAGAAACTGCGCACGGCTACAAGGCCTATTTAGTGTGCAGGGCAAGAAAGGACCAGACCCATCGAAGTTACATCAGGTCACCTTTATTGAATACGACCAAACTTGTTAAGGCCTTCCGTAAGTTCCACCCGCGTCCCCCACGAGTCGGTAATGAAAGCGATGGTCAGCCCCAGATCCGGCCGTGGCGTCGGCGGCATATCGAGCTTCACTCCGGAGGCCTCCAGCTTTGCGCAAAAGGCTCTGATGTCGGTTACCTCAAAGCCGATGTGATCCAGCGCCCGGCCCTTAGTAGGCAGCGTGGGGGTTTCGGAGGGAGTCCAGGAAAGATTGACTCCGGGAAGATCGGCGGCCTGGACCTTGCCGCGCACGCCCGGAACTGCCCCGAAAACTTTCGCGTACCAGGCTCGCATCTCTTCCATCCGATCTGTTGCGAAATGAAGGTGATGGTGCTTGATGGGAACATCGAGGGTTGCATCCTCTGTGAACTCCACCTTGACGCCGTCGGGAAGCATCGCCATGAACTGGCGCGTTGCGGGAATGTTGTCGGGAACTGTGGTACCTGCAGCGCGCAGCTTTGCCTGCACCTCCGCGGCATTACGCACCAGGAATCCCAGGTGATTCACTACCGACCCATCGGTGCCGCCGTTGGACTCGCCTTTCCGAAAGCCGATCAGTACGCCGGGAAACATTGCGTACTCCAGCGGACCGGCGGTTACCAGCTTTCCGCCCAGCGCATCAATCCAAATCTTCTTCTGGGCCTCTGGATTGGGTGTTATGATATGCATGTGCCCCATGGAAACCCCCGTGGGATTTGGCGGAGCCACCTGGCTTAGCAGCGGCATAACAAGAAACAAGGAGAAAACTAGTGGTCGTAGGTTCAAACGAATCATAGTACTGTGCCTCCCAGTTTCGAATTCTTGCTGCAATCGTTGTGTGAATGGGCGTAGCGGGAAGACCGAGCCCAGCCTGCTAAAAGCCGGACACGCTGCGTGGCCACGACTTCGAAGTCAATTGAAAATCGGCCAGGTTGCACAATTCAAACTCCGAAAGGCTTAGAGATTCATGGTCCATTGAATTTCTCGACTTGGCGCGGCTGGCTATTGATCAATCGATTCAACCTCAAAAGGCTTCGCGGTCTGCCACTTTCCCTTGGTAAAGTCCGGGAATTGAACAGGAACACTGCCCCCCGCAACCGATTTTTCCGTCAGGGGCGAGATGGCGCTGCTCGTCACGGAATCATAGACGTCCCAATCCGGCATCTTTCCGGCACGCAAAGCGGCTACCAGCCTTTCCCAGCTCACAGGAGTCGTAGTCTCTCCGCCTCCATGCCCGCGCAGGGCTTGTTTTCTTTGCCTGGGTTTGTAGGATTTCAAGAAAGGGTGCTGGTATTCCTGGTAATAGGGCTCCGCCGACTCCCACTGATCCGCTGTTGGGGTTCTCCCATCGATGTAGAGCATTCCGCCTCTTCGCTGATAGGGGGCCGGGGCAACTGGTGGGGAATCTTTTGACGCGGGTTGAGGAAGGCTAACCCCTGACTGGAAAACGCCTTTGGTGCACTGCAGGCGGAAGAATTCACGCGGATGAGGGGTGTTGGTATCGAAGTTCAGGGTGACCATCTTTCCTCCCGTCGTGTGGAGCAGAGTCACGTTCACATCGCCCTGAGCCATTTTCTTGGTGGCATACGGGTGCTGATCGCCATACTTGAGAGTTGCATACCTGTTGAGCATGACAGCCTTGGTACTCATGGATACAAGGGAGTCAAACCGATCCCCATGATTAATGTCCAGGAGACGCAGAATCCTGGCCATGGGGTGATCGGGATAGAGATTCCCGTTGCGCGTGACCGAATGCTGCAATCGCCAGGGTTCCTCGAGGGGATTGAATTTCACCATCCTGAGGTCATGCACGTAGCCGCCTTCAGCATGGAGTACCTCTCCCAGAATCCCTCTGCGCACCAAATTCATCAGAGTGAGATCCCCGAACCCTTCCAACCCGAGAGTTGCCCACTTCCCCGTCTTTTCAAACGTCTCGACGATCTCCCAGGCCTCATCCAGAGTGATCACGATAGGGACCTCGCTGACCGCGTTCTTGCCGTTTTTCATGGATGCAACGCAGACCTGCGCGTGATACTCCCATGGAGTACAACAAATCACGCAATCCAGAGTCTCTTTCTCACATAGTTCCTTGAAGGCAGTCTTGCTTTCCGAGTACAGGTGCGGGGAGGGCTGGCCCGCCTCCTCAACCCAGCGTTTTGCCCGGTAAAGCGCCGTGTCATCGATATCGCATACAGCGACTACTTCGACCCCCTCCATCCCGAGGGCACAATCTAGATGGTAGGATCCGCGGTTGCCAACGCCGACAAACCCCAGACGGATGGGCTTTCCAGAGGGAGAAGTCTGTTCTCCGAGTCCGTCTTCGGAAAGTGCCACAGCGGCCACGGATGCAGTTGATATCTTCAAGAAATCCCTGCGATCTAGTTCACTACTCATCGTTTGTCCTTCATAAGTGATTATTCAGTCAAACATCGATGTTTGGAAAAGCCATCTTAGGAATCGACCGAAGTAGAAATTCAGCCAGAGAGATCAATCCCGATGTGATCGTTGAGGCTCCGGGATTTCTTTGAATCCTTTCACAGCGTGTGATAGAAGTAAAGCGTCCTCGGTGCGAGAAAGGCGCGGCCTCAGGTCACGCGGCTCCAACGATACCAAAAGGCTTCGACACGTGACGTAGGCCATGAAGCATTTATAGCGCTTCATCCGCACTGCGCTCTTTTTTACACCTTTTTGCGGATTTATCATTCGGAAGAAAAGTATAAACTCCAGGGACAGGTTGAAAGCCTGCCTTTGGAGTGCGGCAGCTTGCTGCCGCTTTTGTATCGAGCTTCCACGATCCTGATTCGGGCGAATGCCGCAGGAGCATTGAATCGGGTGCGAAGTATCCAGGATCGGAAAGCGGTGACAGGTCACCGCACTCCAAAGCGGCCTGCGGCCGCAGTGCAAGGACCTATCTCTGAGCGACGCGAGCCAGTTCAGCAGCCCTGAAATGCAGAAACTCCAGAGGCGACTGACACAGAGGCTTTACAGCTATTTTCCTGTGAAAGTGAACTGTTAGAGGACAATTGTTTCTCACATAGACATTTCGGGGAAACTTGCCATCACAAGATTGATCAGGAGGCCTCACATCATGAAGCACAGCAATCGTAATGCGAAATGGGAAGTGACCTTCTGTCTGGTGTTGCTTTCTTGGGCCGGTAGCCTTGTCCTTGTGCAGTATTCACCTTCGCAGGAACGCAAGAAAGACCTGGCGAAGGCTCCCAACCTGGTTCTGGAAGAGTATCATCCCAAATCCATGCTGGTGACGGAGTATCACGTCCCTCCGAAACCGAGGTTTCCCTGCATTGACGTTCACAATCATCTCGGGAATGTCGGCGGAAAAAGAATGATGGATCCGGCCCTCTGCATCAAGGAAATGGATGCGGCTGGCGTGGCCCAGGTGGTCAACCTCGACGGCATGTGGGGGGAGACACTGAAAGCGACAATCGCCAAGTTCGAAAAGGCTTATCCGGGCCGTTTTCTTACCTACGCGCGTGTCGATTGGAGCCGGATCGATGATCCGGATTTCGGCATCAAGGCGGCTGCCCAACTGGAGGCCGATGTGAAAGCCGGAGCCCATGGACTCAAGATCGATAAGGCTGCCATCGGGCTAACCAGGAAATACAAGGATGGCCGGGTTGCTCCGGTAGACGATTCCCGCTTCGATCCCATCTGGGCGAAGTGTGGAGAATTAAAGATTCCTGTTGAAGTCCATGTGGGTGATCCAGCCGCGTTCTTCACGCCGCTCGACAAGAACAACGAGCGATACGAGGAATTGCAGGATCATCCGGACTGGCTGTTCTATCCGGGGTTTCCGCCCCTTGAAACCATCCTCGATCAGTTCATGCATGTTGTGGCAAAGCATCCCCATACCATCTTTATTGGCGCCCACATGGGATGTTACGCCGAGAACTTGAAATGGGTTGCTCAGCAGCTCGACAAGTACCCCAATTTCTATGTGGATATTGATGCCCGCATTAGCGAATTGGGGCGCCAGCCCTACTCGGCGCGCAAGCTCATTCTCAAGTACCAGGATCGTGTCATGTTCGGGACTGACACCCCGCCAAGTGCCGAGGCCTATCGCGTCTACTGGCAGTTCCTGGAAACTGAGGACGAGTACTTTGATGTTTCCAGGAGCCATCACTACCAGGGACGCTGGATGGTCACGGCACTCAATCTTCCCGCCGAGGTCCTGGAGAAGGTCTATTACAAAAATGCAATGAAACTCATTCCGGGTGCTAAAGTCAGGTTCTAAGAGCGTGTCTAAAGATAGTGTTTTGGAGTGCGGCAGCCATGCTGCCGCTTTCTCTTGACAGATGCTCTTCTACCGTTGTATCGGCCAGCATGGCTGGCCGAAAGAAAAGCGCAAGCATGGCTTGCGCACTCCAAACTGGACTTCTAGGACTTTTTGGACACCCTCTAAGAGTCTGCCGATCCGGCTCATGGGGGCTCGGCAAGTTTCGAGTTCCCATGCTTGAAGGGTTTGAAGGTCTTTTCCACCCTGGTCGGATTCCTCTTCCCAATTCTCGTCTGTTTCCTCGCCAGATAGAGCATGCGGATGGGTTTGCCCTCCGTCCTGCGCTGGATCTCTGACTTTAACAGGCGCAGACCCGCTTTTTTCAACATGCGTCGGATTTCATCAGTGGCATAGGCTCGTTCCTGTACTTTGACCTCGCGCTTCTCATACAAACGCCCCTTTGGGACGAACCAGAGCTGATGAAAAGTCGCAATGCGCTGCCGGGGAGCATATTCGTTGTATGCCATGAAGCAGTTAGGCCCGACACGAAACAACTTTTCGTGAACACGCAACCATTAAAACCAGGACTCTGTATTCAGATCGAATTGGAACAATCCACCTTCATTTAATAGGTGAGCCACATTGACGAATACCTGCTGTAAATCCTGAGGATCAAGGATATGGTTGAGGGCATCGAAGTGACAGGTCATCACGTCCGCCCGTTCCTCTAGATCAAGTTTTCTCAAATCCTGCCAGTACCAACGTACGCGTCTTGATTTCTTCCGTGCTTCGTGCAGCATAGCGGCAGAACTATCGACACCCACAACGATCCACCCGCGCTGCCTGGTCCATGGAACCGTCGTGTTGCCTGTGCCGCAGGCAAGATCGACCATGACACGAACCCTGACTTCATATTGCTGCACGGCTGCTAGTAGGGAATCCTTCCACTCACGGTAAAAAGCCCGAAGTGAATTGTCGGCTGCAAACGAATCGTAAAGATCCGCAAGGTTCGCATATGGGTCGTTCGCTTTCATCATGCGGTTCGCCCCCTGGCCTTGGTATGTCTCAGGCGATCGAGGCGGTGTCACGGATGGCGCCATCGCATTAGATGCACCAGTTGCCCGACACCCCTGACACAGCACCTTGGTGCCTCTCCCTGGCGATGCCTGATGTGTCTCGCGAGTCTACACGGCGAGGACACGAGAACTGGACTATTCGTTGCCGATTCTGCCGCGGAGTACGGTGATCGAGGCCTTCGGGAGTGAGTACAGCGTCTCGGCGCCACCAGTCACCGTGGACTTCACAGCCGGACCGTCCGGTTCTGCGTAGCCGTTGGCTCCATTGGCGTGCCATTGGTACTCGGTGGCGCCGAAAGAGACCCGCTCCACCGGTCCGGCGAAGAATCGCTGCCTCTTTGCATCTGAATCGGCAAAAGCGATCCTCACTGCCTGAGCATTCTCGCGATCTTTGTTCA
>JBGPHY010000394.1:0-5863 GCA_041484625.1 Terriglobia bacterium
ACAACACCCATTCCTCCGCCACCTAGCTTCTCCAGAATGCGGTGGTGTGAAAGAGTCTGGCCAATCATTTTTGCCTCACTGCCCCGCCGATACAAGCTTGCCGCACAGCTTCGCCTTGAACGTCTCTGTTTCCTGCGACACGGATAAAAACTGTAGACTCATTGGAAAGCACGAATCTGCGCTAGAGGTTCGCGCAATGCTGCCTGGCAACCGCTTGATCGCCACCTGCCGGCTGCCCTTGGCGTCTTCCGCAAGATAGACCCCTCCCATCCCGCCTTCGCCGAGTTCTTCAAGAATCCTGTAATGGGAGATAGTATGGCCAATCATGGTTCTCCTCCTCATTTTTCAGGGAAATTCATCTCGCGCAGCAGCGCCTGGAATCGGGGATCGGAGCGCAGAGGGTCGAAAATCCAATCTACGTTCAGTAACGTCATCCAGGGATCTCGTTTTTCATAAGCCTGTTTGAGTCAGTGGAGTGATTGGTCACGCTCGTCCAAGCCAAGATAGACAATGGCCAAGTCCCAAGAAGACACATACCTGTTTCTTAACCGCGCCTTCAAATCCTCCAATGCTTTCAGAGCCTCCGCCTTTCTGCCAGCCAATGCCGAGGTGTGGGCAAGAAGGGCGAGAAAGTAGGGATCATCTTCTGACAGGCCGAGCGCTTTCTGAAATTCCTTTAGCGCTTCTTCATACATTTGCTTTCCTAAGTAAGCCATTCCTAAGGCTCTGTGCGTTTCGGGGAAGTCAGGCTCAAACTCAATAGCTTTTCGGTACAATTCGATCGCATCGTCGAAGCGTCGCGAATAGAGGTATGGTCCCCCCAACTCCGTTTTGATTACCAGTGAATAAGGCTCCAGCTCTGCGGCTCGCTTGGATTCGGCAATGGCCTCCTCAAAGCGGCTCATGGCGACCAGATATTCGCAGTACCGTTTATGGGCGGTCGCATAGTTGGCATCGAGAGCGATGGCGATCTTATATTCCCTCTCCGCTTCCACCCAGTCCCAATCATAGCTTTTTGCAGCATATGCCAATGCAGTGTGGGGTCCGGCAAGCTTGGAGTTCAGCCGAAGCGCCATTCGGGCATAATCCCTCGACAGTGGGAATCCCTGGCTTGGCGGAAGGCCCTCGTAAACCGCAAGCGAACCATAACAATCTGCCAGGCCTGCATAGGCGAGGGCGTATTCAGGGTCCTTTTCCACTGCCTGCGCAAACCAAGATTTCGCCTTTTCCAGGTCCGGCAAGGTTCTCTTGTTCCAGTAATAGCGGCCCTTAAGGTAAAGCTCGTACGCTTCGCTGTTCTCGGAGTTTACATTAGCCAGCAGTTTTTGCTGGTCACTACTCAACTCCAGCTGAAGTTTGTCTGCGATTCCCTTGACGATTCCGTCCTGGATACTCTGTACATCGGCCAGTCGACGATCGTAATGATGGCCCCAGAGCTGGCTGCTGTCAGCAGTATCCACCAGTTCAACACTCATCGAAATACCGTCGCCTCGCTCGGTAAATCTGCCGATCAAGATGGCCTGAACCTTGAGCTCTCTCCCGATCTTTTGAACGTCAACGTCCCGGCCCTTGTAACGGAAGCTGGATGTGCGCGATACGACTTTGACTCGGGGCAACTGCGCCAGGCTGTTGATCAGGCTCTCGGGAATACCGTCACTGAGGTGCTCGGTGTTGGGATCACCGTTCACGTTGACAAAAGGCAGAACTGCAATTGAATCGATAGCCACGCCGCGCCGCCCCAAGTATAGGTAGGTATTGGCTCCAGCTATAGCCAGTAGAACCAAGGCAAGGGCGGCATAGAGCAGTTATCCACGGTTTGCCTTCGCCTACGTGACCTCCGCAGCGGCTACCGTGGCTGTGCGTCCCGAATCGCTGGTCCGTTTCAACCGCTGCAAGTCAGCCCGTATCTCAGAGGCAGTCTGGCAACGCAGCTTTCGATCCTTCTCCAGTGCCTTGATGATAATCCGTTCCAGCTCGGCGGGCAGATCGGGATTGATACGGACGGGAGCGGTGGGCTCCGAATTCAGAATGGCATTGAAAGTCGCCGCCGAAGTCGTTCCTCGAAAGGGCAGTACCCCGGTTGCCATTTCGTAAAGCACCGCGCCGAAGGAAAACAGGTCCGTACGGGTGTCCAGTTCCTGCCCCAGGCACTGTTCCGGGGACATGTAGGCAATGGTTCCAATAGTTGTCCCAGGACTGGTCAGGTGCGCTTCCTCGGTTACGGTGGGTAAGGAACTTCCTCCCTCTGCGGATCCGTCTGTGGCGACCTGCGCTCTGCCCGCAGGTAAAGGCCCGGCAGCATGATGTTGAGTCAACTTTGCCAGGCCGAAATCCAGAATCTTCGCCTGGCCCCGCTGGGTCACGAAGATGTTGGCTGGCTTAATGTCACGATGAATGATCCCCTTCGAGTGGGCAGCATCCAGGGCGTCAGCAATCTGGATGGCCAGGTCGAGCAGCGTGTCGATGTGTAGGGGCGCACCCCTGTGTGCGCCCACTGGGGGGCGGACACTGGGATCCGCCCCTACGCCAATCCGATGTTTGAGCGTCTGCCCTTCCAGCAACTCCATGGCGATGAAGGGCTGGCCTTCAGACTCGTCGATATCGTGGATTGTGCAGATGTTGGGGTGGTTGAGCGCCGAAGCGGCGTAAGCCTCCCGTTGGAATCGTTCCAAGGCGTGGGGGTCTTTGGATAACTCCTCAGGCAGGAACTTCAGGGCTACAAGACGATGCAGCTTGGTGTCTTCGGCCTTGTACACGACACCCATTCCACCACCGCCCAACTTCTCGAGAATTCGATAATGTGAAATTATCTTGCTGATCATCGTAGAGAATTTTCTGTGTCCATCAGAGTCTTCCAAATCTCTAGTGCACTGCCATTTTTTCCACTATTCAAAGGCCCAATCAGGATCAGTGGCAAATCCAGTTCATTAATCTACAACTTGATTCCCAGCCTCTTGTTCAAATTGGCAAAGGGGCTCTCGAGAAAACTGGGGAACTCACCATTACCCCGGGCTTGTTCAAGGACTTTCATCAATGCTTCGAAATCTTGGCGTGACTTCTCGAGAATTGGTTTGAAACGCCCCTCGCGACGTAAGGGCTCCAAGCGAGGGTCGAAAATGAGCGCATCATATAGTGGAAAATAGCCTTCCTCCAAGTTCCGTTTGAGGATCTGGAAGGCCACATCCATTTGGCCGTGCCGAACTAGAAATGGTAATAGAGTGCAAGCGCCGAAATCGATCTCCCAGGAGAATGTTCTGGGGTCTTCCAGCCGAGTCATTATTTGCTTCAAAAGAGCGTCGGCACGCGGAGAATCCCTCTTCTCCAGCGCCAGGGCATATTGTGCATAGAGGACGGATCGGCTATTCATGCTACCAGTGGCAAACTGCCCTTGTGCCTTGACAAGCAATGCCGCTGCTTCCTCCAGACGATTCATATCGCAGCACAGCACCGACTTCCAGAGCATTCCCGCGCCAAAGTTGGGTTCGATATTAAGAACTTCATCAAGGTAAGACACTCCCTCCGAAGAACGACCCATACAAGACAAAACGAACCCTGCGTTGGCCCCACCGTACAAGTAAAGCGGGTCTAACTCGCGCGCTTTGAGCCATACCGGCAGAGCCAGCGTGTTGCCTAACGGTGCGCAACCCAGAAATCCGTACACGATAGGAGCAGCCGGGGCATAATTGGCGGCCTTTAATGCGTACTACAAACCTGTACGCCGGTCACCTCGTGGGCGATAATATTCAACTGCACTCAGGGCACTCCAACCCAAGCCGCAGCGAGGATCGATTTTGATGGCGCGACGAGCCCACGATTCTGCTGTGGAGAGCGGCTCTTGGAACGGACCTCCCGCATCGGCTTTGAATATGAACAGAAAAGCTATGTTGGCAGCCGAGGCAGCAAATCCAGGATCCAGTTCCAGTGCGTGATTTAGTTGGGAGAAGGCCCGCTCGAAGTCTGTTTGTCGGTGCAGGTAGTTGTATTGGTTCCAATGATACTTGGCTTGACGGTAAAGAAGCTCGGCCTCTGAATTCTTCGCTAGTTCCGGCATGGAACTTACTGGTTTTGAAGCCGGCTGCAACTTCTGACGGATATCCTCGGCTATACCATGGACCAGTTCGAGATAATTGGTGCGTCGGCCGGGATATTCTTTGCTCCAAATGATCCGTCGAGTCTTGGCGTCAAGCAACTGGATGTTGAGGACTAATTGATCAGAATCTACCGTCACAGAAGGCTGCACGAAACGCTGCACCTTAAACAGGGCTGCAGCCTTGCCAAGGTCACCCTGAATCGTCTCAAATTCGGCATTGGTAATGGGCGCCTTTGTTTCCAGGCCTTCCACATTCCCCAGCAAGGTGGAGAGAGACCCCGGTATCGCCTCAGTCAAATAGGCCGCATCGGTTGCTCCGTAAACCTTGCATGGCAAAACCAAAACGCTGTTGGAATCTTTGCCCGTCCCCTCGCTGCCTCGCCCTGGCCAAAAAAAGAAGACGGCCATGACTGAAAGCACAACAGCCATCGTGACGACTCCGAGCAAGTACCACCGGCGTTTTTCAAACCACCTGGAATTTCCGGCCAAGTTTTTCACTGCAGCCTGCTCTATCTGGTATGTGGCCTTCCCCATTTCGGTCACATGCTTTACACGCTTCAAATCAATCAGGAATTCCTTTGCCGACTGGTATCGCTCCTCCCGGTTTTTCTCCAGCGCCTTGTCAATAATCCGATTCAGCTCGGCGGGACACTCTGGATTTAGAAGGACGGGCGAAGTGGGAGGATGGTGGAGGATGGCGTCAAAGATAGCAGCCGACGTGGCCCCGCTGAAGGCCATCTGTCCGGTTGCCATTTCATAGAGAACCACACCAAAGGAGAACAAGTCAGTACGGGCGTCCAGTTCCTGCCCCAAGGCCTGTTCCGGGGACATGTAGGCAATGGTTCCCAATGCTGTGCCTGGACTGGTCAGGCGCGCTTCCTCGGTCACCGTGGGCAGAGAAGTGGCTCCCTCCCCCGGCCCGCCTGCGGTGGCCCACGCTCCCCCGGCGGGAGAGGGCTGGGCCGGGCGTGCATGCGTCAATTTGGCCAAACCGAAATCCAGGATCTTGGCTTGGTCGCGCTGAGTCAGAAAGATATTGGCCGGTTTGATGTCCCGATGGATGATCCCTTTCGAGTGGGCCGCATCCAGCGCGTCGGCGATTTGGATAGCCAAGTCCAGAAGCAGCTCCAGCTTGAGCGGCTTCCCCTCAATCCGATGTTTAAGGGTTTGCCCTTCCAGCAGTTCCATGGCAATGAAGGGCTGGCCCTCGTACTCGTCAATGTCATAAATGGTGCAGATGTTGGGGTGGTTGAGTGCTGAAGCGGCGTAAGCCTCCCGCTGGAATCGCTCCAGGGCGCGGGGATCCCTAGATAACTCCTCGGGCAGGAACTTCAGCGCCACCTGGCGGTGCAACCTGGTGTCTTCCGCCTTGTACACGACACCCATGCCCCCACCACCGAGTTTCTCAAGAATGCGATAGTGAGAGATTGTTTTGCCGATCATGAGGAAGCACTCCTCGGTTGCGATTCAAGCCAGCTTACTTCTTCCCGGTCGGCACGAGGCGCTTTAGTTCCTCGAACCAGTTCTGGACCAGAATGACCTGGGTGACAGGATTCCTTTGGGACAGTTTTATGAACACGAACCGTTTCCCATCGGGCATGACAGCATAACTGGTCCATGGCAAGAAGCTGACAAGAAAGCTCTGATCCGTCATAAAAAGGACCCTGGGTCTGGCTGCATGGAAAGTCGGCTTAAGGGAAGTCGCAACAGACATAAACCGATGGTCAACGAGAAAGAATAGCTCTGTTCCGGTGGGCGACCAGTGTGGCTCCG